>CALKWG010000231.1 GCA_938004315.1 uncultured Spirochaetaceae bacterium | reverse complement strand
GAAGATGATGGAATCGGCGTCGGCCGCCTTCGCCGCCGCGACGAGCTCCTCCACCTTGCCCGAGCCGAAGAGGAAGGCGGCGTTCTTCTCGCGCAAGGCGACCGTTACGCTCCCGGCGCATTCGAGGCCGAGGGTGTCGCCTAGGCTTTCTAGTTCGCCGACGAGGCTCTCGGCCTCCGGGCCCCGTATGTCCTGATCCTTGACGCCCACGTAGAAGGCGCGCTCGGCGCGCAGGGCGGTTTCATGCAATTCTTTCACGAAGGTATAGTAGCCCGCGGACGACGGGACGGGCTAGTGGCCCGTACGGATATAGGAAAAGTATCCTGAAGGACGCGCCCGTCCGGGCGGCGTTGCCACGCCGCCGCCCATAGGCTAGTATAGGCCACGCGTAAGGAGGCTCCATGGCCGTCGAACGGACTTTCGCCATGCTGAAGCCCGGCGTCCTACAGAGGCGCTTGGCCGGCGAGATCATCGCCAGGATCGAGAAGAAAGGGCTTTCGATCGTCGGCATGAAGATCATGCGCATACGGACCGAGCTAGCCGAGCGGCATTACGCCGAGCACGCCGGCAAGGATTTTTACCTCCCGCTCATCGCCTATATGACGAGCGGACCCGTCGTCGCCCTGGCCGTCGAGGGGCAGGACGCCGTGCAGGCGCTCCGCGCCTTGGCGGGCGCTACCAATCCCCTGGAGGCGCACGCGGGTACGGTACGCGGCGACTACGGCAGCCGGACGCAGCGGAACCTGATCCACGCCTCCGACTCCGCGGCGAGCGCGGCGCGCGAGCTCGCGCTGTTCTTCGCCGATGACGAGATCCACGCTTGGGAGGACGGTAACGGTTTATGGCTATAGGGAAAATAAAGCTACCCCGCTTCAAGCGCCCGGCGCGCGGCGTGCGCATCGGCGTCATAGGCGCGGGGGCCTGGGGCACGGCCGTGGCGAAAGTCCTGGCCGAGAACGGCCATCGCGTGACGCTGTGGGCCCTCGAGCCCGAGACCGTCGACTCGGTCAACTCCCGACATGAAAACGCGCTCTTCCTGCCGGGCGTCCGCCTGCCTGAGAATCTCTCGGCGACCGGCGACGCCCTCGAGGCGGCGAAGGACAAGGACGTCATCGTCCTGGCCGTACCCTCGCCCTATCTCCTGCCGACCGTGAAGCGCATCCTGACCGCGCCGAACGTCATGGAGGGTAGCGCCCTCATCATGGTGCTCACCAAGGGCTTCATCGAGACCGGGCGCGGCCCCAGGCTCATCGTAGAGACCTTGGAGGACTACCTGCCGGGCTTCTACCGCGGCAACCTCGTGTACGTGTCGGGGCCGAGCCACGCCGAGGAGGTGTCGCGCGGCCTCATGACCGGCCTCGCGGCGGCCAGCGCCAACGGCCGCAACGCCATCCGGGCGCGCGAGCTCCTGCGCTGCAGGCACCTATTGGTCTTCCCCTCGCTCGACGTCGTCGGCGTACAGGTCTGCGGCGCGGTGAAGAACGTCGTCGCTATAGCCTTCGGTATGCTCGACGCGCTCAAGGCCGACTCAGACGAATTCGGCGACAATACCGAGTCGCTCCTCCTCGCGGCGGGCCTTAACGAGATCCAGTCCTTCGGACAGGCGCTCGGCGCGACGCATCCTGAGACCTTCACGAGCATCGCGGGGGTAGGGGATCTCGACGTCACCTGCCGCTCGGTACATGGGCGAAACCGACGCTTCGGCCGGGAGATCGTCGAGAAGGACGCGCTGAAGCCCTTCAAGGACGCCGAGGACCTCGTCGCCCGGATTAAGCTCCTAGGCTACCTACCCGAGGGCGCTCCGGCGAGCATTTTCCTACGGCGTATCGCGCAGGAGAAGAAGCTGTCCATGCCGATCTGCGACGGCGTCTTTCGCATCCTGAACAAGGAGCTATCGCCGCGGCAGTTCATAGAGGAGTATCTCTACGGCTTAGCCTGAGGCCTGGCGGCTAGCGGCGAGAGCGCTTGAGCTCTTTCTGGAATTTGCCTATCTGCCTGTGCCACGCCTTGCGCGCTTGCATGGCCTCGAGCGCCTCCCGCCCTTCGCCGTCGCGGGCGGCCAAGAAGGCGAGCTCCTTACGAAGCTTAAGCCAGGAGTCGAAGCGATCCTGAGCTATCTCTCCGGATTCAAGTCTGACGCGTACTTCGCAACCCGGCTCTGAGCCGTGGGAGCAGTCTGAGAATCGACAGAAGGACGAGGCGGCCTCGATTTCTGGGAAGACCGCGTCGACGCTCTCGCGCTCTGCCCAGAGCTGCACTTCGCGGAGGCCGGGCGTATCGATGATCATGCCGCCCGAGGGGAGCCTATAGAGCGTCCTGGCGGTCGTGGTATGGCGGCCGCGTTCGTCATAGGCCCGGACGGCCTTGGTCTCGGCGCGGCGCTCGCCGGAGAGCGCGTTAAGTATGGTCGATTTACCCGCCCCGGACGAGCCGAGCAAGACCGCGGTCTTGCCCGGCCGCAGATAGGGAGAGAAGGCCGCCAGGCCCTTGCCCTCCAGGGCGGCTACGGCGAAAGCCGGCGCGCCGGGGCAGGCGGCCTTCGCCTCCTCCACGAGCTCGAGGACCGCGTCTCCGGCGAGGTCCGCCTTGGTGATGACGATCACCGGCTGCGCGCCCGATTCCCAAGCCAAGCCGGCGTAGCGTTCCAGCCGACGGGCGCTGAAATCAGCGCCCGCGGCGCTCACGAGGAAGGCGTAGTCCACGTTCGCCGCCATGGCCTGCTCGCGCACGCGGTCGTGCGCCGCGTCGCCGGGGGCCTTGCGCGAGAAGACGCTCCGCCTGGGCAGGAGCCCTTCGATCACGAAGGGGCCGCCGGGCTCTTTGCGTCCGATCACCCAGTCGCCGACCGTCGGCGCCTCGGCTCCCTCGCGCACGAGGCGCTTCAGCCGGCCCGACAGTATGCCGTGGTCCTCGACGGCGACGGGCCCGTCCTCGCGCACGAGGAGGTAGCCCGAGCGTCGGGTTTCAAGGATGCGCGCGCGGGCGCCGCCGGCGCTTAGATCCACGCCGGCCGCGGCGCCCGCCGCCCGCCCGCACGAGGCCCCGTCGAGGGCGCCTTCCAGGGCGGCGGCATGGCCCGCTTCGTCTTCGTCTTCGGCC
>CALKWG010000230.1 GCA_938004315.1 uncultured Spirochaetaceae bacterium | reverse complement strand
GCTCTTTACGGCCAAGCCCGAGACGCCGGCCTATTGCGATCGCTATCCCGGCCACATCCACATCGACATCCTGCCGGAAGGGCAGGGCGCCGGCTGGGGCCGCCGCCTCATGGACGCCTTCTGCGACCGCCTGCGCTCGCTCGGCTGCCCGGGCTTCCACCTGGGCGTCGGCGCCCGCAACCAAGCCGGCGTCGCCTTCTACCGCCGCTACGGCATGGATGAGCTCGAAGCCCCGGCCTGGGGCTTCGTGTTCGGGAAGAGGCTGTAGGGCCGGCTTCCCTGCCCGCGGGCGGTCGGGGGCCCGTCCCCCGCTTCTCCTAACAGGGTGATGGCAAACTCGACGATTGTCATCACCCTGTAGTGCAATTGCTCGCGCGAGTATTCTCGCGAAAAACCTTGCGGTTTTCTGCGCAATAGCCACATTAAGAAAGCTGCTGACAAAGGCGCATTCGCCTTTGTCAGCACCCTGCTAGAGCCTCAGCTCAGCCCCGAACAGGTCGCCTGGCTATGGAAGGTCGACCGGATGGAGGCCTTCGGTAACCCGTTCAAGCCGGCCATGGCGGCGAAGGTCCCGCTCGTCTACGTCATCCCATTCCCGCTGTCTCGCCCGTTCTTAGAGGCTGGATTAGCCAGGTGGCCGGCTCGATATGCCGGTTTTCCGTTTTCATTGGTCGGTAGTCGGCGTCTTGACGAGTGGGCCAACTCCTGGTTTCTTCGAACCCGCCTTTGGATCGGCCCGTTCGCCGCGGTGGCGAAGGAGTTCGGGGTGGCTGCGCCGAAGCGCCTCGTGGATATCTTCGAAGGCGATTATAACCTTGTTACCGATATCCCTGAGCTCACCGGCGTAACGAAGCTGCCCGATAACTGGCGCTACGTCGGCTTCATCTAGCCCGCCTCGATACTCCCGTACCGCCGGGGCTTTTAGATCGAGGTTCCGGTCGGCCCCTTATTTACTGCGCCATGGGGAGCTCGGCCAATCGCCAGACGATCGAGGCGGCGCTACGTTCGCTCGGCGAGGGCGATTGGGACGTCGTCTGCCCGGCTCGCAAGCACCTGGGCGACGCGCCATCATGGCTGCCCGCCAACGTGCGCCTGACGGATTGGCTTCCCGCCCCGGAAGTCAACGCGGCCGCGGACGCCGCCGTGATCCACGGCGGCCAGGGCACGGTGCAGACGGCGATCATGGCGGGTAAGCCCTTCGTGGGGATAGGCCTACAGCCGGAGCAGGAGGCGAACGTCGAAGCCGCCGTCCGCTTCGGGAGCGCGCTCGCCCTTTCGCCGCGCCAGGTCGC
>CALKWG010000229.1 GCA_938004315.1 uncultured Spirochaetaceae bacterium | reverse complement strand
TCGAGAAGGAGGCCTCCTGGGGCCGCGGCCAGAACCGGGCCGCCATCGGCGGCATCCGCGCCACCCACTCCGACCCCGCCAAGATCAAGATCTGCCAAGAGTCCATCCGCATCGTGCGCTCCCTGCAGGAGGAGCGAGGGATCGAAATAGAGTGGAAGGCCGGCGGTTATCTTTTCGTCGCATACGACGCCGAGCGCGAGCGGGCCTTCAAGGATCTCCTCGTCATCCAGAAAGCCGCGGGCCTCGATATCGACTGGATCGGCCCCGACCGCGTACGCGAGCTGGCCCCCGGCGTCAAGGCAGACGGGCTCTTAGGCGGCACCTACAGCCCCGGCGACGGCTACGCCTCGCCCCTCATGACCAATACGGCCTTCCATCGCCTGGCCAGGGCCGCCGGCGCCGAGTTCAACTTCAACGAACGCGTCACGGCCATAAGCGCGGAGGGCAGCCGCGTCACGCGCGTCGACACCGACAAGGGCTCATACTCGGCGGCCGTCGTGGTCAACGCCGCCGGCGGCGACGCCGCCGACATAGCGGGGCTCCTGGACCTCGAGATACCCGTGCACCCCGACTGCCACGAGGGCGGCGTCACCGAGCCGGTCGCCCGCTTCATGACGCCCATGCTCGTCGACATCCGCCCGGACGCGGAGTCAGGAAACTATTACTTCTATCAAGCGGAGACCGGCCAAGTCGTCTTCTGCATCACTCCCAAACCGCAAATTTGGGGCAAAGACACGGATAACACCTCTGGCTTCCTGCCCCTCGTCCTACGCCGCATGGTCGAGCTCTACCCGCGCCTGCGCCACCTCAAAGTTCGCCGCACCTGGCGCGGCCTCTACCCCATGACCCCCGACGGCCTACCCATCGTGGGCTACCCGCGCGAGTACGGCAACTTCCTCCTGGCGGTCGGCATGTGCGGCCAAGGCTTCATGCTCGGCCCGGGCTTGGGCAAAATCCTATCGCGCACCATCGCAGCCGGGAAACCCGCCGCCGAGGACGCCCACATCTTCGAGGAGCTCACCCTCTACCGCAAGTTCGAGGGCATGGAGATGCTCAAGTAATACTTCTATAAGGGGGCGCCAAGCTAAGCCGCTCGGCCGCGGCGAGCCGGACGCGCCCCCTCGGCCGAGCCTCCTCGCCCGCCCCGGCCCGCGCGGCCGCGGCGGGCTCCGGAGTCTCGGCCTTCCCCGAGAGATTTATTCCAGCGCCGATGCAGCCTGCGGTTCGGTCCCGCCCCCGGGGCTGGCGCGGGCGCACGTAGCTCGGGGGCGGGGCGGCGGTCGTCGTGCGTACCGTCTCGGTGGGCGCCGATGCGACCAGCATATGCAGCTATGCGTTTCGGTCCCGCCCCGAGAACCGTGCCGCGACGTCGCCATGGCATAGAAGGACCGGAGGGTGGCGCCGGGCTAGGGACCGCGGGCGTTCCCTAGCCCGCGGCCCCTTCGCCTAGCGCCAGGGCCCGCCGGGAATTCAAATCCATACCCGGAATCGCACCCGCGCCGGCCCCGGGGCGGGGTTGCTAGCCGGGCTTACGATTCGACGCCCGACTTCCGGCGTCGGGGCGCTAGGCCGAGGTAGAGGAGCGGGCCGAACGAGCCTGCGGCCAAGGTTATGAGAAGCCAGGGCAGGAAAGCCCTTCCGGTCCGCCGCGCGTCGCGCTTAAGCCATACCAAGACCATGACCAAGGCGATCACTAAATCGAATAGCACCTGCGCCCCGGCGAAGCTCGATAGCTGCAAGGCGAATATGCCGACGTAGCCGCGCTCTCTAACGGCCAAGACGGTAAGCGCTAATAAGCCCGCCGTCGCCGCCCAGGCGATCGGGCGGGCGTATTGCATAGGGATCGCGTTCGCGTTAGCCTCGTCCATGCGATTCGTCGCGTTCATAAGGTACTCCTTTGGGATATGTAGCATTCGCTACATTTTGTAGCACGCGCTACATAATATTGCAAGAGGCTGGTCGTACGGTATGTCTAAAGAGTTACGTCGAGCGGAGATCATCGAGGGAACGGCGGCTTACATCCTCAGGCAAGGGCTCGGCGCGCTGAGCCTCAGGCCGCTCGCCGCCGAGCTCGGCACTAGCGACCGCATGCTGCTCCATTATTTTAACGGCAAGGACGAGCTGGTCGCCGCGGCGCTCGAGCGCTGCCTAGAGGATATGCTCAATCTCATCAAGGCCGCCGTCGGGGAGCGCAAGCTAACGCTCGCCGAGCTGATCGTCGCGGCGCCTAGCTTGGTGCGGCATCCGGGCATACGGCCGTACCTACGGCTCTGGCTCGAGCTAGCCTCGACCCGCGGGAGCTATCCAGATGCAAGCGCCCGACGGCTCGATTCACTCGCCCATGACATCCATGCGTGGATAGAGTCGATACTCGAGGAAGAAGGCGCGCGGTCTCGAGCCGGATCGGCGGCCGCGGCCTTCGCCGTCATAGAGGGATATGCCGTGCTCGAAGCGCTCGGCCAAGACCGCATCGCCGACGAGGCGGCGTCATATCTGAGCGAGGCCCTAAAGAGCCTTCGTTAGAGGCTATCCCGCCCGGCCCCCGGGGCTGGTGCGGGCGTGCTGACAAGTAAGTAATGAAATCCCGGCGGGTGGCGAAGGGGCCGCGGGCTAGGGACCGCGGGCGTTACCTAGCCCGCTGCCCCGGAAAGCGTCGCGGACATCTCGAACTGGTAGAGCGGGTCGGCGGAGAAGCCTAGGCGCTCGTAGAAGGCCCGGAGGTCGGCTTTCTCGGGAAAGCTGCTACGTATAGCAGTTAGTTCCGGGCTCCGCTCGAGGGCGCCGGCGACGCCGCGGCCTATGAGGGCCCGCGCGAGGCCGCGACCGCGGCGCCCCTTCAAGACGTGAAGGAATTTTATAGAGCCGCCCTGCATAGACAGCGCCGCCGCGAGTTCGCCTCGCTCCCGAACGCCGTAATGGAGCCCGCCCGAGCGCTCTATGTAGTCCATTTCGTTCTGCCAGTTGACGTGCAGATCCGATAGCGACTCGCGATAGCGCCTGAGCTCGGCGAAGCCCAGCTCCTCGACGTCCGGGGCGTCGCCGCCCTCGGCGCGGGCCTCGGCGGCCAGCGCAGCGGGTTTCGCATGGGCGTAGTAGCGTAGCGCGCCGGATACGGCATAGCCGTTCCTTTCGTAGAACCGCTTGGCGCGCTCGTTGCCCGCTATCACCTCGAGGAAGAGCCGCCCGCAACCCTCCGCTATCGCCTCGCGCCGATGCCTGGCTAAAAGGAGATCCGCGACCTCCGTGCCGCGCCTCTCGGGTATCACGCTCATAGCCCCGCAGCGCATGGTGCGCGCCCCGTCGTAATCGCGGATGCCGCCCAGGATCACGCCGACGCCCCGCTCGGATTCGGCCCCCCCGTCGCCCTCCGCCTCAATGGCGATGAAGGAACGATCAAGCTCGTTGCCTTCGGCGCCGAAGAAGCGGCCGTAGAACTCTTCCTCGCCCATGCTGAGCTTGATGAGATAGTCGGAGAAGCCCTCGGAAAAGGCGCGGAAGAAGAGAGCTCGCTCGACTTCGCAGGCTCGTACGATGCGTATCATAAGATCATTCCTTTCTCAGGTAGCATAGCGCTATGGCGACGGCGGCATCGATCTTCGCCTCGTCCAGCGGCCGCATCATGACGGACGCCATGCCGGCCATGCCGTCTATGAGCGATAGGAGCGCATACGAAAACGCCTCGACGTCCAGGTCCGGCCTGAAGCGCCCCAGCTCCATGCCATGGCGGACGAGGCCGGCGACGTCGTCGGCGAAGGCCCGGTATCGCCTCGCGGCGAGGGCGCGTAGCTCCTCGGTCGGGTCGGCCGTCGACCAGAACTCTTGGGAGAAGCGGACCCAGCTGCGGCCCGCCGGCCGCAGGAAGGTCGCCAAGCGGGCGCGTATATAGGCGGCCACGCGCTCCTCCGGTCGCAAGTCCGGTCGGAGGCCGCCGCCGAGCGAGGCCTTGGAGGCGTCCGAGCCTTCCACGATGGCGAAGAACAGGTCCTGCTTGGTCTTGAAGTAGGTATAGAAGCAACCTTTACTGATACCGGCCACGCGTAATACATCGTTTACCGATACTCGGGAATATCCCCGATCGGCGAACAGCCTGAAGGCGACGGCGACGATGGCGTCCTTGTTCTTGGCCCAGGTCTCCCCGTTCAACTTCGGCATACCGCCCCCTCCCCTGCGATAATAAAGACCGTCGGTCTTTATTAAGGCTACCGCCTAGAGAGGGCTTCGTCAAGGGACCTGAGATCACGTCCGGCCTTCGATCGGCGTTGCATCGCCGATATAGTACGGCTACTATCGGGGACGACTATGAAGCCGAACCTGACCTTCATCCATTGGGGCTATCAATGCCCTTGGTGCGAGAAGTCCATAGAGACGCTCATGAAGCTCGCCGAGGACAGAAGAGTCGCATATCGTTTCGAGGACGTCGCCTCGGGGAATCGGCGAACGCCCCTCGCGTCTTCCTTTTTGACGATCGCGGACGGTAGCCCGTTCACCGCTAGCCCGATACTGGAATGGAACTGGCGCATGCTATTCGACGAGGATGTTCGCCGACCTGCGCCGGACGACGAAGAGAAGCCGCAGGCCGCGCTCGATCGCATCAAGGCGCTCGACGCCGTCACGATCCTCGATTCTATCGCCGTATGCAATAATTACGCGAAGGGAATGAGTAAGAAAGAAGAATGGTATGCGCGGAACCGCGGCAGGTATTTCGGCTTCGTAGGCTATAAGGATGGCCGGCCCGCGTGCATGCTGGAAATGTGCGCCTCGACGGACTGCCCATACGGGCTCATCGAGAAGAGCCCCGATATGGCGCAGATCATATGCGTATATAGCAATGCCGGAGACCTCGATTATACGCTCGACATAGTGGGCCACGCCGAGAAGTCCTTGGTCGGCGCATACGAACGCATGCAGATTATCGTAGGCGGGAGAACGAAGTACCCCAACGGAACCAAGGCGCTCTTCGAATCCGCCGGCTACGCGGTAGCGAAGGAGCTGGGACCGCAGTACCTATTGGGCAAAGGCTATGACGACATATATGCCATGCAGAAAGCCCTGGTTTAAATGCCGCACAGGCGTCTGCCACCCGCCGGAAGTTCCCCCCCATGTCCGGACACGCCCCCGCACCGGCCCCGGGGCGGCCCCGCCTGCGTTCCGCACGCCCGATCAGCGATCGCCTTCCCCGGCCCACGAAGCTAGCTTCAAGCCCCCGCCCCGAGAACCGCGCCGCGACGCGGCCATGGCATAAGGAGTCCGGCGGGCGGCGCCGCGCGAAGGGACCGCGGGCGTTTCCTTAGCCCGCGGCCCCTTCGCGCAACGCCAGGACCCGCCGGAAATTCAAATCCATGCCTGGGATCACCCCCGCACCAGCCCCGGGGCGGGGGGTTACAACTTGCCTGAAAGCTGACCGCGACGGAAATCGCTCGGGCTCACGCCCTCCAGCTTCCGAAAAAGCGTCGTGAAGTAGGCGACGTTCGGGTAGCCCACGCTCTTGGCTATGTCCTGGATACGTTGCTCCGATTCCTTTAAAAGGAGCTCCTTGGCCTTGCGTATGCGATAAAGATTCAAATATTCTACCGGCCGGCAATTCGTCGCTTGCTTGAACACCACGCAGAAATGCTGGGGCGATAGGCCCACGGCGCCGGACAGCGCATCGATCGACAGCGGCTTATCGTAGTCGCGAGCCACGAGTTCGAAGACCGGCGCCAAGCGTTGATGCCGATGCTCCAGACTCTCGTCGCTGGCTAGGTAGGCATGGCGATAGATATCGAGCAGGGTCGAGTACACCAAGGCCGAGCAGTCCAGTCCGCGCGAGCTACGCTTTGATCGTAACGCTATTAGCCCCTGCTCAACGCGCGCATCCAGGATCTCAGCGTTGCCTACGCCGTACACGCCCGAAGCGCGGAAGCCCAAGGTGTGTAGGAGTTGATCAATATGATACCCGCCGAAAGTGAACCAGTGGACTACCCAAGGTCGTTCCGAATCGACGCTATGGTACTCATGCCCATCTTCCGGGAAAAGGAACATAGCTCGATTTTCGCCCACCTCGTACTCTTGCCCGCCAATGGTCGCGACGCCGATACCGGAAACCGTCTGGATCCACTGATAATAGGGATAGCCGAAAGGCCGGCGTATAAGCTCTTGGGTGTAACGGAAGCCGACGCCGACCAAATAGTACGGTAGCTGCTTCTCGAACTCGCTCAGGATTGAGAAGGCATAATTCAGCATGGGCTAAAGTATCCGATGACATCGTAATTTTTTCAAACTGAAAGAAAATAGTGAAAGAGAAGTACCACGTCACCGGTAGTTAAACCAGTACAATGGCGATTTTTAAGGTATTAGATTCTTAATAAAGTGAAAGTCGTCATAAAATGTTCAGATTGACCGTATCCGGCCATGAGCTAGACTAGCTTCACTATAGCTACCAAGGAGGATTCGGTATGAAAAAACTTATCGCCATTCTACTCGTCCTAGCGATCGCGATCCCCGCCTTCGCCATGGGCGGCAGCGAGGCTAGCGCGCCCGCCAAGGAAGAGGTCGTCCTGCGCTGGAGGACCAGGCCGGACAACCAAGAGGAGATCAACGTATACAAAGCCATCTCCGACGAGCTGAGCGCCAAGCTCGACGGCGTAAAGCTCATCTACGAGCCGGGCGGCAGCGAGAGCTCCAGCTACCAGGACGTCCTCAAGACCGAGCTCGGCGCCGGCACCGCCCCCGACCTGTTCTGGATTCCGGGCACCGACATCGCCGACTTCGTCAAGCGCGACCTCTTGTTGGATATGCGCCAGTACGCCTCCAAGTACGGCCACAAGGACAGCGACTTCTACCCCGGTCCCATGGCCCACATGACCTACAACCCCAAGACCGGCCGCTCCGGCGAGACCCTCTGGGGCATCCCGCGCGACGTCTCCACCTTCGCGCTCTACCTGAACCTCGACCTCCTCGCCGAGGCCGGCGCCCCCGACCCGCGCGAGCTGGCCAAGCAGGGCAAGTGGACCTGGGAAGCCTTCCTCGACGTCATGAAGAAGGTCTCCGCCCTCGGCCCCGAGATCTACGGCTACGGACAGAACGCCTGGTGGGGTCCCGCCGGCGTATGGGCCCATGCCGCCGGCGGCGGCTTCTTTAGCGCCGACCGCAAGTCCAGAGATCGGAAGAGCACACGTCTGAACTCCAGTCACCGAATACGATC
>CALKWG010000228.1 GCA_938004315.1 uncultured Spirochaetaceae bacterium | reverse complement strand
GGGCGCTAGGCCTGGCCTTCGACGCGGGTCGCAGCGACGAGCCCCTGCGCATCCTAGAGAGCCCGGGCCTTAGGATCGCGGCCATCCTGGACGGACGCCGTTGCGTCGACGCGATGCGGGTCATGCGCTCGGCCCAGATCCGCTACGAGGATCAGCGCCTAGAGACCGTGGCCCGTGGCGTCCTGGGGGAGGGTAAGCTCCTGGCCTCGCGGGGCTCGGAGAAGCTGGACGAGCTGGATGAACTCTACGCCCGCGACCCGGAGGCCTACGCGGCCTACTGCCTGCGCGACGCCGAGCTCCCGCTGGCCATCCTTGAAAAGAGCGGCATGGGCGAGTTGACGCGCCTACGCTCTTCCTTAACCGGGCTGGATCCCGAGCGGGCCTGGACCAGCGTGCCGGCCTTCGAGCGGGTGTACGGCCTAGCGCTCCGCGCCCGAGGCGTGCTACCCGTGCCGCCGCCGGCGCCGCGGGTGGGCGGGGCCATGGGCGGCCTCATCCTAGACCCGAGGCCGGGGCTTTTCGAGGGCGTGGCGGTCTTCGACTTCCGTTCGCTCTATCCGTCTATCATCCGGACCTTCAATATCGACCCCTGCGCCCTCGTCCGCGGCGGCGAGGCCTCGGCGGACGCCGACACGATCCAAGCCCCGAACGGCGCGCGCTTCTATCGCGAGCGCGGGGCCCTGCCGGCGGTGGTGGACGAGTGGACGGCCTTGAGGCAGGCGGCCCTGGCGGCCGGCGACGAGCCGCGGGCCTACGTCCTAAAGATCCTGCAGAACTCCTTCTACGGGGCCTTAGGCTCGCCCGGCTGCGCCTGGGCGGACGACAGGCTGTCCGGGGCCATCACCGGCTTCGGGCAGGCGCTCCTCAAGGCGACGCGCGACTGGTTGGCCGGGCGCGGATATGAGGTGCTCTACGGCGACACCGACTCGGTCTTCGTGCGGCTGGGGACGGGAGGCGCTCTCCCCGCCGGCGACGCGCCGGTCGCAGAGCCGCGCGCCCTGGCGGAACGCCTGGCCGCCGAGGCGACGGCGGCCCTGGCCGCCTTGGTCGCCGAGCGTTGGGGCGCCTTGAGCCGCCTCGAGCTGCGCTTCGATAAATTCTACGCGCGCTTCCTCATACCACGCATCAGGGGCGACCGTGCCGCCCGCCTGCGCGACGAGCTTAGGCGACTGGGGGCGGCGGAGCTGGCCGAGGAGCTGCCCGAGCCCAAGGGTCGGGCCAAGGGCTACGCGGGGCTCCTGGTCGGGGCCGACGGCTCGGCGCACGTAGACGTGAAGGGCCTCGAGGCGGCGCGCGGCGACTGGACGCCGCTGGCTAGGCGTTTCCAGCTTGAGCTTCTAGCCCTGGCCTTCGGCGACGGCGCAGCCGAGACCCGCGAGGCGGCGGCGCGCGACTACGCCCGCGCTTTGTCGGCCGAGCTCCGCGCCGGACGCCTGGATAGGGAGCTCGAGTTCAGGCGGGTCTTGAAGCGCGACCTGGAGCGCTACGCCGCCGACGCGCCGCACGTGAAGGCGGCCAGGCTCTCGGGCGCCTCGTCCCGCGGCGACGCGGTGAGCTATATCCAGACCGCCGCCGGCCCCGAGCCGCCCGGCTCCTCGGAGCGGCCGCCGGATTACGCCTGGTACCTGGAGCGCCAGCTGGGCCCCATCTGGGAATCCGTCGCCGAGGCGGCCGGCTGGGAGAC
>CALKWG010000227.1 GCA_938004315.1 uncultured Spirochaetaceae bacterium | reverse complement strand
CGCCTCGGGTTGAATTTTGCGCGGTCGTCAAGGCCGACGGCTACGGCCACGGCGCCGTCGCCGTCGCGCGGGCCTGCCTGGCGGGCGGAGCCGATCGCTTGGCGGTGGCCTTCGTCGAGGAAGGCGTCGAGCTACGCAAGGCGGGGTTCAATTGTCCGATACTCGTCATGGGCTATACCGGCGCGGAGGAAGCTCCTAAGGCTTTGGGCTACAACCTCGAGCTCACCGTCGTATCCGCCGAGAACGCGAAGGCGGTGGCCGAGGCGGCCTCGCGCCGAGGCGCTATGGCCCCCGTGCATATTAAGGTAGATACCGGGATGCGCAGGCTCGGCATCGATTGGTCGGACGCGGGGCGCGAGCTTCGGTCCATCGCCGCGATCGACGGGCTTCAGCTCGTCGGCCTCTCCTCCCATTTCGCCGACGCCGACGCCGCCGACCAGGGCTTCGCGCGGGAACAGCTGAGGCGCTTCCTCGAAGCGTCCGAAGCCGCGGCGGCCGCCGGCATTAAGCCTCGGCTTAAGCACATCGCCAACAGCGCGGCGACGCTCTTCCTCCCCGAGTCCCATCTGGACATGGTGCGCGTCGGCATAGCCCTCTACGGCCTCCGGGCCTCGACGGAGCGTCCGGCCAGCGTCATCCTAAGGCCCGCGCTCTCCGTCCGGGCGCGCGTGACGCAGCTCCGCGAGATAGGCTCAGGCGAGACGGTCGGCTACGGCCGATCCTACGCCGCGTCGAAGCCGACGCGCATAGCGGTGCTGCCCTTAGGCTACGCCGACGGCCTATCGAGGTCCTTGTCCAACCGCGGCCGCGTCGTCTTCGAAGGCGGCAGCGCGCCCATCGTCGGCAAAGTGTGCATGGATCAAATCATGGTAGACGTAGGCGCCGTACCCGGGATTAAAGAGGGCGATATGGCCGTCGTCGCCGGCTACGGAGGCCCGCCGGTGGCGGAGCTGGCGGATCTCCTGGGCACCATAGACTATGAGATCAGCTGCGCCGTCAGGCGCCGGCTGCCGCGGGTGTACGTCGAGAGGGACGAAGAGATGAGCGATATAGAGTTTAGGAAATATCACAGCATGGGGAACGATTATTTAGTCGTTGACCCTCGCTGCCTATCGAGCCCCCCGGATCCGGAGGCCATCCGCGTCCTCTGCGACCGTACCGCCGGCGTCGGCTCTGACGGCGCGCTCATTGGCCCGCTCCGGGACGGCTCGGGCCTCGACCTAAGGATCTATAACCCGGACGGCAGCGAGGCGGAGAAGAGCGGCAACGGCCTCCTCATCTACTCGTGGTTCCTCTACGAGCAGGGCTTGGCGGGATCCGGACGCTTCCCCCTCATGACCGAGGGCGGCGAGGTGGCCGCCGAGATCGTCGACCCCGAAGCGCGCGTCCTCACGATTGATATGGGGCCGGCCAGCTTCGACGCCCGCGCCATGGGCCTGCGCTGCGACGAGGACGAGCTCGTCGGCACCGAGCTACTCCTGGACGGGCGGCCCTACCAGGTCAGCTGCGTCTCCGTGGGCAACCCGCACTGCGCCGTATTGATGAACAAGGCCACGCCGGGGCACGCCCGCTTCCTAGGCCCCATGATCGAAGGGCACGAGCTCTTCCCCCACCGCGCCAACGCCGTCTTCTACGAGGTCACGGGGCGCTCGTCGCTTACCATCGAGATATGGGAGCGCGGCGC
>CALKWG010000226.1 GCA_938004315.1 uncultured Spirochaetaceae bacterium | reverse complement strand
GGCCCAAGGCCGCGATGGTGTCGGCGGCCTTGGCCATGAGCGAGGTCGCCCCGCCCACCGATTCGGATAGCTTGGCGATGCTCGCCGCGATGCTCGAGGTGTTTACATCTATCTGGTGGGCCGCGGCGCTGGCCTCGGTGGCCGTGGCTACGAGCTCCTCCTTCACGGTTATGCTGGCCGTGGACGAGGCCTGTACCGCCGTGAGGGCGTCGCGGAGCCCCGCGCTGAAGGCTTTGAGGTCCTGAGCCAGGCGGCCGAGCTCGTCGACCGAGGCGTCGTCGAAGGCGACGGTCAGGTCGCCGCACTTCATCTCCGAGATACCCCCGGCCAGCCTGCGGATGCGCGTGACGATGCCGCCGGTCAAGACGAGCGCCGCGGCCAGGGCCCCGGCTATTATCGCCGCGACGAAGCCTATCGCGATGAGCGAGGCGCGCGAGGCGGCGGCGGCGCTTTCTTTCCGGATGATGCCCACCTGGGTCGCCACGAGGCGCTCCATAGTGGCTATGCTGTCGTCCATGGCGCCTATGGCCAGGAAGAGCTGCTCGGCGCGGCGGCGCAGGTCGGAGGCGCCCGGTTGGACGGCCACGCCGTCCGAGCTGAGCATCTGCGATACTTTGATGCGCGCGCTCGAGCCGAAGGCCGCCTGGGACAGCGGCGCGGCGTCCGAGAGCAGCTGGGACACGGTGCGTTCCAAGGTAGGCCAACGTTCGTTGATGAGGCCGTCGATACGCGCTATCAGGTCCAGCGCCGTTACGACGGATTCGTTGATGCGCGGCAGGGCGCGGAAGTCGGCGATGACCTTGAGCTCGCGGCTACCCTCGTCCTTAGAGGCCCGCACGACCGCGAGCTGCTCCTCCAAGTGGCCCGTAGTTAGGAGCTGCGTCTCCATCCTAAGCCGCCGGTATATGCCGGTAATACGCTCAAGCTCGTCGAGCTCGGCCTCGGCGGCCCTGGCCTGGGCGGTGAGGAGCTGATACGCGCCGAACGCGGCGATCATGGCGAGCGACAGTATCGCTACGAGCCCTAGAAGCTTGGTACGTATGCCCATCGCGACCTCCATTAGTCCCTTACAAGATTACTATTAAACGAGCCGGCAAAAAAAGGCCCCGAGGCGATTCCCCGGGGCCGAACGAAGCGTTCTCGGGCTACGAGGCGGCTCGCAGGGCTTCCTTGGCCTGCATCTGCTTCTTCCAGGAGTGCAGGGCCAGGGAGAGGCCGATGATGCCGTAGGCCACGAAGGCGCGGAAGAACTCGCCCAGCTGCGCGTCGCCGAAGAGGACGCGGCCGGCCAAGGGAGATACGATGAACATCGTATGGAACAGGAGCGTGCCTATGAGCGCCTGGCTGATCGTAGCCTTGGCCACGGAGGCCCCGCCTATGAGCAGGGCGGCGATGGCGAACATGCCGGTCTGCTCGTGGCTGCCGTAGGTGCTGAAGGTGCCCAGGTTCTGTAGGAAGATAATCTGGCCTATGGCCGCCAGCACCGTGGACATCACCATGGCTATGATGCGAACGCGGTCGGCGTCGATGCCGGAGACCTCGGCTATGTGCCTATCCTGGCCGACGGTCCTCATGTCCTGGCCCAGCTTGGTCCTGGTGAAGAACATGATGAAGCCGCAGAGGCCCAAGGTGATGAGGAAGGTGCCGGCCGGTACGCGCACGAAGTTGAACATGGACTGGCCGGCCGACTGTAGGGCGCCCCAGGCGACCAGGGCCAGGCAGAGCGCCGCGCCGATGGCCATCCATGCCGTCTTTACCTTGCCGTTCGCCGGGGCCTTGCCTTTAGCTTTGACGAGTTTCAGGACGATAAAGCCTAGGACGCCGGCCGCCATGAGCGCCACGAAGATCGGGAAGGGGATGCGTATGAGGTCGTCCATGCCGTTCTTTAGGCCGCCGGTAAGGTCGATGGAGGTCCTAAGGCCTACGCCGCTTGAGAGCACCAGCTTGTCGTTGTTCATGGGGATGACGGTGCCTACGAGGATGAGGAAGACCAGCTGATAGATGCCGTTGGCGAAGAAGCCCAGGATAAGCGTCGTGATCATCTCTTTGCCGCGCGCCCTATTGAGCAGGCGGCCGGTCATGACGCCCAGTATCGCCGAGACGGGGAAGGCCAAGG
>CALKWG010000225.1 GCA_938004315.1 uncultured Spirochaetaceae bacterium | reverse complement strand
CCCAGCCGGCCCCCGCCGGCTCGACCGCGGCCGCCCCGGCGGCCGCTCCGGGCGCGGACCCGTCCGTCGGCCCCGGCCCCGGCGATCCTTTGACCGAGCAGGAGCGCTCGTTCCTCGAGACCTATTTGTCGAGGCTCTCATATCTCGTTTACTACGACGAGGCGGCGGGCATAGCGCCGCAGCTCGCTAAGACGGCGGTCAGCCAGGCCAATCGCTACCTCATCGAGCAGCGCGGCCTTTCGGTCATCGATTTCGACACGGTCGAGCGGAATAAGAAGGACTATCTCACGGCCTATCAGGCGGAGACCGGCGGCTCGATCAGCATGATCCAGTATATCGCCCAACGCAATAACGCCGACGTCTACGTCGAGCTGTCGTTCACCGTCTCCAGCTCCGCGAGCGGCGGCCGCTATTACGCCACGGCCCAGGGCTCCATGAAGATCTTCGATACCTCGACCGCCCAGCTCCTCGGTTCGGTCGCCTTCCAGAGCCCGCAGACCATGAGCACGAGCTCGGTCGACGGCGCGGTGACCAACGCCATCAGCGCCTCGGTGTGGTCGGCTATGCCGCGGATGATGGATCAATCCAAGGGCCTGATAGAGGGGAGCCTGCGGCGCGGCGTGCGCTACGAGCTCGTGCTCCAAAAGACGCCCGATTCTCGCGCCGTCAGCAACTTCCGCCGTTTCCTCGAGCGTAGCGTCGCCGTCCGGGAGGTGGAGCAGGCCTCCTACTCGGCCGACGAGACCAAGCTGTTCCTGTTCAGCTTCCAGACGCAGACCCGCGTCGAGGACGCCATCTACGACGCGGCCGAGCGCGCCGGCATGCCGGACGCCTACCTGGTGCTCAGCCGCGGCAAGGCGTTCGTGTTCAATAGCGGTTTATAGGCCGTTGCTGCGTGGATTCCTACGGGGCTCCGCGCTATATATACAGCGGAGCGGGGCGGGCGCGCTTTACGCGGCCCGCGTAAGCCCGCGTCAAGTTTGAAGAAACCTTTAAGGAGGTTCGATCGTGAAGAAGTTCCTAAGCGTATTGTTCGTGGCCCTGGCCGTCCTCGCCGTCGCGTCCTGCGTGAGCGAGCCCGAGCCGACGCCGCCCCCGCCGACGCCGACCATCGCGCCCTTCGAGGTGCTGCAGCACAAGGGCACCACCCTCGGCGTGGCCAATCCCCCCGCATGGATCGAGGCTTCGCTCATGGGGCCCAAGGAAGTAGAGAAGCTGCCCGGCTACGAAGGCAAGTTCGTGGTCGTCGTGGACGTCACCGGCCGCGACCTCGAGGGCACGCAGTTGGCCGCCCAGCGCCTGAACGCCGATACCGAGGTCGCCCGCTTCCTCAGCCTCCGCGTCAAGGACACCTTCGCCGGCGCCCAGGTCGGCGACAAGGATAAGATCGAGACCTACATGGAGCGCGTCGTTAAGAGCGTCTCCGAGATCCGTTTCTCCGGCTTCCAGCGCGCGACCGACTGGTGGGTGCAGATCCGCTGGTACAAGCCCGACGGCAAGAAGACCTGGGATCGCGACGAGTTCCGCGTGCTGCAGCTCTACACCGTCGACAAGGCCGTGCTCGAGGAGCAGCTTAGGAAGATCCTGAGCGGCGAGGCCGCCAACGAGCCTAAGACGCCCGAAAAAGAGCGCGCCATGGCGGCCGTTCAGAACGCCTTCTACGAAGGCTTCTAAGGGCTAGAGCGCCCCAGCTCGGGGCGGGGCGCCGCCGTAAACGGCGGCGCCTCTTCGTCGTTATAGCGTCGAAAAGGCGAGGCGAGACGCGCCCCGCCTTTTGGCCGCTTTAATGTCCAAGCTTGCGAGGAGCCGTCATGCGCAAAACGTCAGTCCTGTCGATCTTACCTTTATTGCTTTTATCGTGCGTGTCTCAGCCGAAGCCCGCCTCGGCACCGGATTGGGTCCTAAACCCGCCCCCTCCGGACGGCACCTACACCTACTTCGTCGGCTATTCCTCGGCCGGCGGCGGCGATATAGCCAAGGCGGCGGATGACGCGACGGCAAACCTGGTCGCCTCTATCATGAACTATATCGGCACGCGTATAACCGTCGATTCGACGGCGACCGCAAAGGCGAGCCTAGAATCCTACCAGGCCGACATCGTTCAGAGCGTACGATCTGAATCGGCCGGTCGTCTTACGGGCTTCATGGTTAAAGAACGCTTCCAGGCTCCCGGACCGAATAACTCCATCACCATCTATATCCTGGCCGCCTATCAGACGAATGAGCTTGAGAAGGAGAAAGCCCGCATCGCCGCGCTGTTCCGCGAGCGCGAGGACGCGGTCTCCCGGCCCGAGGCGGCCGGCGACGCCGCGGTGGCGGCCGGCCGCGCCTTCGACGCCATCAAGAGTTACGTCGAGGCCGCCGTCGCCGCCTCCGGCTCGGACATCGACAACGCCGACGTCAAGATGGAGCGGAACGTGAACAAGGCCAGGACCGTCCTCGGCCGCCTACGTTTCGTACGAGTGGACGCGCCGGCGGTCGCCGCCCTCGGCCGCCCCTTCCCCAAGCCCTTCCAGGCCAAGCTGGTCTACGGAGAGGGCGACGCGGCTCCCGGCGTTCCGGGGGCCGAGGTCTTCATGGTGTATCAGACTAGGAACGCCGCCGGCCGTACGCTCACGCGCACCGAGCGCGGCCTGACCGACGCTAACGGCGTCGTGAGCTTCGCCCCGCCGCCGCCGGACTTCGTCGGCCGGGCCAGCTTCACCTTCCGCCTAAGCTTCGACGCCCTGCGCGACCTGATGGACCGGATACCGGTCCGCTACGACGCCTACGTCCAGGCGCTGGCCGACGACATGGGGCGCAGGCTCCTGTCCTTCGACTATACGGTGACGAGCGGCGCCAAGGACGTCGCCACCGGCGTCGTCGTGATCGACCTGGCCGGCGAGGGGGCCGCCGCGACCACGAGCGTGGCCCAGGGCGCCCTCTTCGAGGTCCTGGCCCGCGAGAAGTTCAAGGCCGGCCTAGCCCCGCTCGACGCGGCGCTGATCATCTCGGGCGACGACGCCCGCATCATCGAGGCCGCGAGGCGCCAGTACAGCCCGGCCCTCGGCAGGGTGATCTACGGCACGGCGCTGGTGACCCAGGCCGCCAAGGACGGGACGATGTGGACGGCGAGCGCCCGCATGTCGGTCAAGGTCGTCGACCTGGCGAGCGGCATGGTGCTCTACGCGACCGAGAAGATCGCCATGGCCGTCGGCGCCGACGAGGCGGCGGCCCGCCGCGCCGCCCTGCAACAGGTCGCCCGCGAGGCGGTGGCCAAGGACCTGATGACGAACCTGCCTTAAGCGCTAAACGCGCCGGCGCTCGCGGCCGGCGTCCCGATATAGAAAGCCCCGCGCTTCCGTTCATCGGAGGCGCGGGGCTTCGTCATTCAATACGCGGGGCCTCGACGGCCTAGGCCTGCTCCCAGAGCCAGGTAGACAGATAGCGCTCGCCGGTATCGCAGATTATCGTGACGATGGTCTTGCCGGCCCATTCAGGGCGGCGCGCTAGCTCGAGGGCGGCCCAGACGTTGGCGCCCGCGGAGATCCCGGCCAGGACGGCCTCCTCAGAGGCCAAGCGCCTGGCCGTCGCGCCTGCGTCCTCGTGCTTGGCGCGTATGATCTCGTCGACGAGGCCGGCGTCCAGGTTTTGCGGAATGAAGCCGGCGCCGATGCCCTGGATCTTATGGGGCCCCGGCTGCCCGCCGGATATCACCGGCGAGTCGGCCGGCTCGACGGCCACGACCTTGAATTCAGGCTTCTTCTCCTTGAAGAAGCCGCCGACCCCGCTCAAGGTGCCGCCGGTACCGACGCCGGCTACGAGCGCGTCGACTTTACCGTCGGTATCGTCCCAGATCTCCTGCGCCGTGGTCCGGCGGTGTACCTCGGGATTGGCCGGGTTGGAGAATTGCATGGGCATGAAGGCGCCCGGCGTCGCGGCGACCAGCTCCTGGGCGGCGGCTATGGCGCCCTTCATGCCCTTGGCGCCCTCGGTCAAGCGCAGCTCCGCCCCGTAGGCCGCGAGCAGCTTCCGGCGCTCCACGCTCATCGTCTCGGGCATGGTAAGGATGACTTTGTATCCGCGGGCCGCGGCCACCGCCGCCAGGGCTATGCCGGTGTTGCCGCTCGTAGGCTCCACGATGGTAGCGCCGGGCTTCAGGAGCCCGCGGCGCTCGGCGTCCTCTATCATAGCCAAGCCGATGCGGTCCTTGACGCTAGAGAAGGGGTTGAGCGATTCCATTTTTAAGAGGATCGTGGCCTTCGTGTCGTTCATGCGACCGAGGCGTACGAGGGGGGTGCGGCCTATGAGCCGTGTAATATTGTCGTAGATCATTCGTCGTTTCCTTTCAGGGTCTAGATGCAGTAATCGGGATCGGGGCCCGAGGCGGCCAAGGATTCTAGGCTGCGCTCGGCGAGGTAGGCCTTCATGGCGGCCTCGAGCCCCCGCCAAAGTTCGGAGCTAGGGCAGGTCGAGCCGCGGGGGCAGGGCTCGCCGCCCGGGCTACAGTCGACGAGGCTCAGGCCGCCCTCCAGGGCTTCAACCGCCTCGAGCGCGCTCACCGAACGGGAGGTGCGCGCTAGGCGCACGCCCCCGCCCGAGCCGCGGGAGCTGGCCAGTATGCCGGCCGCCTTGAGGGGCTCGACCAGCTTGGACGCGTAGGCGTGGGGCACTTCCTGGGCGGCCGCCAGCTCGCCGAGCTGCGCCGGCCCGCCGCCGCGCCGAGCGAGCTCTATGAGTATGCGCAGTCCGTAGCGCGATCGGGTACTCAGCTTCATTGCGATACCGCCGGAAAAGGAGTAATAAGACCATAAAGGTCTCTATGATATTACTATACTACTATTGTCGGGTATGTGCAAGCGAGAGGCGGGGCGCTTCAAGGAGTGCGACGGTAGGTTTCGAGTTCGTCATCGCCCTGTCAGGCGAAGTTCTTGCCGTCCTCGTAGATCGGAAGAGCACACGTCTGAACTCCAGTCACCGAATACGATATCGT
>CALKWG010000224.1 GCA_938004315.1 uncultured Spirochaetaceae bacterium | reverse complement strand
CCATGAAGTTGAGCGGGTTATAATACAGGGTGATGAGCGGGTCCGTCAGCCGGTAGAGGAAGATGGCCACGGTCTGGTTCTGCATGTTCAGGATCTGGAAGGGCAGCATGTAGTCCATCCAGGGGGCCATGAAGGCGTTCACCGCCAGGAATCCGATGATGGGCTTGGACAGCGGCAGCACGATCTTGAAGAACGTAGCCGTCTTGGACGCGCCGTCTATGGTGGCCGCCTCGTCTATCGACTTGGGGATGGATCGTAGATAGCCGCGTATCAAGTAGGTGTTATAGGGTATGGCGCCGGCCGCGTAGACGAAGACCAGGTACAGCGGCTTGTTAAGCCAGCCGAAGGTCCTGAAGATCATGAAGAGCGCGATGATACCCATGAACGAGGGGAACATCTGCAGGAGGAGGAAGCTGATCAAGATCGGCTTCTTACCCTTAAAGCGGAAGCGGCTGAAGACGTAGCCGGTCATGGTCGTGAGGAGCACCACGGTGCCGGTGTTCAGCACGGCCACGGCGAGGGAGCGCAGGAAGGCGGCTACGAAGTCGGGGAAGGCCGCGTTCGACGAGCTCCGGTAGTTGAACAGGTATTCGTAGTGCTCCAGGGTGAAGTCCGAGAATTTGGGCAGGAGGGGTACGCCGGCTAGGAGCTTGCCCCGGGAGAGCGAGGCGACGACCATCCAGGCGATGGGGACGAGCACGACCAGGCATACTCCGACGAGCCAGGCGTACTGGGCGGCGGCTAGGATGCCGCGGCCGAGCTTGGCCCGTTTCGAGCTCCTGCCGGCGACTACGGTAAGGGCGCCGCTCATTCTCCGGCCTCCTCTTGGAACGACTTGGACTTGAGCATGTTAAAGACCGCGAAGGCGCCTACGACCATGAAAATGATGATCGAGTACGCGGCGGCCACGTTGTACTGCTCCGAACCGCGGGTGAACGAGAGCTTATAGATCCATGAGATGAGGATATCGGTCTGGCCAGGCAGGGCGCTGCCTATGACCCGCATGCTCTCGGGCACCTTCCCCGGATCCCAGGCGGGGCCGCCTCCGGTCAGGAAGTACACGGCGCCGAAGTTGTTAAAGTTGAAGCTGAAGGTCATGATGAGCGCCGGCACCG
>CALKWG010000223.1 GCA_938004315.1 uncultured Spirochaetaceae bacterium | reverse complement strand
GGCGTCGGCGCGGCGCGCGTCCGCGACCTCTTCAAGCAGGCGCGCGACAAGGCGCCCTGCATCATCTTCATCGACGAGCTCGACGCGATCGGCAAGAGCCGGGTCTCGGGCGTCATGGGCGGCAACGACGAGCGGGAACAGACCTTGAACCAGCTCTTAGTCGAGATGGACGGCTTCGACGCCACGAGCGGGCTCATCATCCTGGCCGCCACGAACCGGCCCGACGTCCTGGACCCCGCCTTGCTCCGCCCCGGACGCTTCGACCGCCAAGTGGCCGTGGACAGGCCCGATATCGTAGGCCGCGAGTCCATCCTGCGCATCCATGCCAAGAGCGTGAAGCTCGATCCCGCCGTCGACCTGCAGAAGATCGCCCGGGGGACGCCGGGCTTCGTCGGGGCCGACCTGGCGAACATCGTGAACGAGGCCGCGCTCCTGGCCGTGCGCGCCGGGCGTAAGCGCGTCCACCACGAAGACTTCGAGCGCGCCATCGAGAAGGTGATGACGGGCCTAGAGAAGAAGAGCCGCGTCATGAACCCCGAGGAGCGCAAGGTCATAGCCTACCACGAGGCGGGGCACGCGGTCGTCGCCGCCTTCACCCCGGGCGCCGACCCCGTCACTAAGGTGACTATCGTGCCGCGCGGCTTCGGCGCCCTTGGCTTCACCCTACAGATGCCGACCGAGGACCGCTATATCGTGACCGAAGACAAGCTCTTAGGCGACATCGACGTGCTCTTAGGCGGACGGGCGGCCGAGGATATCGTCTTCGGTAAGGTCTCGACCGGCGCGTCGAACGACATCATGCGCGCTACGGACATAGCTAAGCGCATGATCACCGACTACGGCATGTCGGAGCGTTTTAAGAACGTCGCCCTGACCAAGCGGGGCTCGGGCCTCATGGGGCCGCAGGCCGAGCCGCTCATGTCGCGCGAATACGCCGAGGAGACGCAGCGCTACATCGACGAGACCGTCGCTAAAGCCATAGCCGAGCGCTACGACCTTGCCCGCGCGCTCCTTGAGTCTAGGCGTGAGCGGCTAGAGACCCTCGCGGTGGAGCTCCTTGAGAAGGAGACGGTCGACGAGGCCCGGTTCAAGGAGCTGATGTCGGGAGCCTAAGCACGGTCGAAACCCGCTAGACAGGCGACACACTTTGCGATACAGTATCGCCTGTCTTCGTTATAGGGGGTCAACTATGTGGGGAACCGTCTTGCTCGCCGTATACGGCGCGGCGCTCATAGCCATCGCGTTCGCGAGCCTGAAATACGCGGATACCATGGAAAATTTCCTGGTCGCCGGACGCAAGCAGAAGCGTCTGCTCGTAACCGCCTCGATGCTGGCGTCTACCATAGGCGGCGGCATAACCATCGGCACGGTCACGCGCGCCTTCTCGCTGGGCTTCCCCGCGTTCTGGTTCGTGGCCGCCGGCGGCATCGCGCACTTCGCGCAGGGCGCCCTCCTCTCGCGCAAGGTGCGCGAGACCGAGGCCCTAACCCTGCCCGACTTGGCCGACAAGCTGGTCGGACCGTCCGTGCGGACCCTGAGTTCGGTCATCATCATGATCACCTGGACCGGCATCGCGACCGCCCAGTTCGTCGCCGCGGCCAAGATCGTCAACGCTATAACCGGCGTCGGCCTGCAGCCGGCCGTGCTCGTCGCGGCGGCCTTCCTTATCGCCTACACGCTCATCGGCGGCCAGAAATCGGTGCTCAGGACCGACCTCTTCCAGTTCGGCTTCCTGGCCCTGGGCCTCGTCGCGACGGTAGCCTACCTGTACCTGGCCAAGGTCCCGGCGCCGGGAACCCTCGTCCTGGAGATCTTCAACGAGAAATTCGACG
This sequence comes from uncultured Spirochaetaceae bacterium, assembly GCA_938004315.1. GTDB lineage: Bacteria > Spirochaetota > Spirochaetia > Treponematales > UBA12059 > DAIPLR01. The sequence goes on along the minus strand of CALKWG010000223.1, from coordinate 2,125 downwards.
CACTCGACCTTGCCTACTACGTCATCGTCCTCGGCGGCTCGTACTTCATCTGCCCCATGATGTTCAACCGCATCCTGAGCGCCGATAGCGCGGCCAACGCCCGTAAGAGCTCGTTCACCTCCGGCTTCGGCATGCTCGCCTTCGCCCTTGGCATCACCTTCGTGGGGCTCTGGGCCCGCGCGTCCATCGCGCCGGGCGCCTTAGGCGGCCTCGATCCCCTTAACTACCTGGCCCGGAATAGCGTCCCGCCCTTCCTCGGCTCGGTGCTGATCTTCGGCCTCCTCGCCGCCATACTCTCCACCGGCGACACCGTACTCTTGACCGCGGCCGGCATCATGGAGAACGACCTCATCAAGCGGAAGAGCGTCGCCGGCGTGCGCCTGTGGACCGTGGTCATCGGCGTCGTCGCGGGGGGCATCGCGCTCTTCTACACCGATATCATCGGGATACTCATCAAGACCTACAACGGCTATACGGCCGGCATCGTTCCGGCGCTCTTCGTGGCCATCATGTACAAGGATACGAGGAAGCTCGACGAGCGTCTGGCCTTCATCGCGGTCGTAGGCGGCTACGCCCTGGGCCTGGCCGGCAGCTTCGCGCCCGAAGGGCAGGCCTTGGCTAAGCTCCTCCCGATGGCCGGCCTGGCCTTCTCCGGCCTCGTCGCCCTCGCGGCGGCTAGGAAGCCGAGCGCGCAACGATAAACGTCCTCGCGCATCGAATAGCAGGCGACGGGCCATGGGCTCGTCGCCTTTTTTCTTGCGAAAGAAAATGGAGGCACGACATATTGACACGGCCTGTCATATCCTTCATTATGCTGCCGTGACATTTATGGCTCTAATGTCAAGGAGGCGCAGAATGTCAATTACTATCAAAAGCACCGGATCGTGTATCCCGGCCATGCGCGTCACGAACGAAGCGCTCGCCGCCCGGGTCGACACGACCGATGAGTGGATACGCTCCCATACCGGTATTGGTACGCGTCATTACGCCCCGGACGGGCAGATGACCAGCGACTTGGCGGCCGAAGCCGCCCGCGCGGCCCTAAGAAAAGCGGGGCTCGGCCCCGAGGATATCGACCTCATCATCCTGGCCACCGCTACCCCTGATTACTTCGGCTTCCCGTCCACCGCCTGCATCGTCCAGGATAAGCTGGGCGCCATAAACGCCGCCGCCATGGACGTGAACGCCGGCTGTACCGGCTTCATCTACGGCCTGGATACCGCCTGGTCCATGCTGCACACCGGCGGCCGTAAGCGCGCCCTGGTCATTGGCGCCGAGACCCTCTCGCGCATCGTGGACTGGGACGACCGCGCGACCTGCGTGCTCTTCGGCGACGGCGCCGGCTGCGCGCTCCTGGAGCGCGACGACCAGGCGGAGGGCCGCGGCGTCGTGACCAGCTGGCTCCGGGCCAAAGGCTCGGGCTCGAACGCGCTCTACCTAAAGCAGGCCAAGCGCGAGTCGGCCTACGAACGCGACGGCGAATACGACCGGCCGAACTCGATCGCCATGGACGGCAAGGCCGTGTACATGTTCGCGGTCAAGGCCATCACCGACGTCATGGAGAATTTGGTGGCGAACTCCGGCTTCGCGCTGGACCAGTTCCGCTGGATCGTGCCGCACCAGGCCAACCTGCGCATCGTGCAGGCGGCGGCCAAGCGTTTCGGCCTGCCCGAAGAGCGCTTCTATATGAATATCGAGGAATTCGCCAACACTTCGGCGGCCTCCGTGCCCATCGCGCTCGACGAGCTGGCGGGCAAGGGGCTCCTGAAAGAAGGCGACCTCGTGATGATGATGGGATTCGGCGCCGGCCTCACCTACGGCGGCGCCGTGGTGCGCTGGTAGGAAGCCGGCGAAAAATGAAGGGGGACAGCATGCGGAAAGCGGTGATCAGCGGCATGGGCGTCATCACGCCCGTCGGCAACGATATCGACACGTTCTGGAAATCCATTACCGAGGGCAGGAGCGGGCTCGGGCCGGTGACGCGCTTCGACGCGTCCAAGCTGGACGCCAAGATCGCGGCCGAGGTCAAGGGCTTCGACGCCTCGCTGTACATGGAGAAGAAGGAAGCCAGGAAGATGGCCCTCTTCACCCAGTTCGCCGTGGCCGCCGCCGTCCAGGCATGGAA
>CALKWG010000222.1 GCA_938004315.1 uncultured Spirochaetaceae bacterium | reverse complement strand
GCCCGTCTACGGTCTTGAACTCGTAGCCGGGGTACATGAAGATGCTCGTGCTCGAAAGGCCGGCCTTGACTCCCTTACCGTCCCAGGCGCTCTCCAGGCTCCGCACGCTCGTCGTGCCCACCGCTATGACCGGCCGCCCCTCGGCGCGCGCCGCGTTCACCGCCCGGGCCGTGTCTTCCGGAATCGTGAAATCCTCTTCGTGCATGCGGTGCTCTTCGATATTCTCGGCGCGCACCGGCATGAAGGTTCCCAGCCCCACGTGCAGGGTGAGGAAGCGCAGCTCGACGCCTTTGGCCTTGAGCGCCTCGAGTATAGCGGGGGTGAAATGCAGGCCGGCCGTCGGCGCCGCCGCGGAGCCCGGCTCGCGCGCGTACACGGTTTGGTAGCGCTCGGCGTCGGCCGGCTTGTCCTCCCGCTTTATATAAGGCGGCAAGGGCAGGTGGCCGTTGCGCTCCAGGTAGCCGTCGTCGATCTCGAACGAGAAGCGGAGCACGCGCTCGTCGGGCCGGGCCTCGACGACCTCGGCCGAGAGGCCCTCGGGCAGCGAAAGCGTCTTACCCGGCGTCTGCTTAGCCATGCGCGTGGTCAGGGAGGCCCAGAGCCTATCGCCTAAGCGCCTGAGGAGGAGGATTTCGACCTTACCGCCGCCAGAGCCTTGGGCGAAGAGCCGAGCGCGCCGGACCTTAGAGTCGTTAAAAACCATGACCGCGCCCGGCTCTATGATATCGGGTAGCTCGCGCACCATGCGGTGGGCGTAGTCGCCGCTCCTCCTATCCAGGGTCATGAGGCGGGACAGGCCGCGCTCGGCCGGCGGCTCCTGGGCTATGAGCTCCTCGGGGAGCTTAAAACTGAAATCCTGGGTTTTCATCGCGTCTATCGTATCCTAAATGGGTATAAGCCAGGGGAGTTACCACCCGGCCGCGCGGCGTGCGCATGAGGAAGCCCGCCTGGATGAGGTATGGCTCGACGTAGTCTTCGAGGGTCTCCACGCTCTCGTTCGTGGAGACGGCCAGGGTCTCGGCGCCGACCGGGCCGCCGCCGAATTTCTCTATGATCGTCTTCAAGACTTCGCGATCGTGGCGCTCAAGGCCGTAGCCGTCCACCTCGAGCATGGAGAGGCCCTTGGCCACGACGGCGGCGTCCACCGCGCCGCGGCCGTCCACCTGGGCGAAGTCGCGCATGCGCCGTAAGAGCCTGTTGGCCACGCGCGGGGTGCCCCGGGCGGCGTCGGCCAGGGCCGCAGCGGCGTCATCCTTGAGGGCGACGGACAGTATACCGGCCGAACGGCGGAGTATGGCCATCATGTCGGCTTTTTCGTAGAAGCCTAGCCGGACGCTGATGCCGAAGCGGCTGATGAGCGGGCTCCCCACCATGCCGGCGCGGGTCGTCGCGCCGACCAGGGTGAAGGGCGGCAGGGGTATGCGGAGGGTCCGCGCGCTCGGCCCCTGGCCGACGATGAAGTCGAGCTCGCCGTCCTCCATGGCCATGTAGAGCATCTCCTCTATGGCCGGCTTTAGGCGATGGATTTCGTCGATGAAGAAGACCGTACGAGGCGCCAGGGTGGTCAGGATGCCGGCGAGGTCCTTGGGCTTCTCCAGGGCCGGGGCGCTCGTCACCTTGAAGTCGGCGTCCAGTTCGCGGCTCACGATGCCGGCCAGCGTGGTCTTGCCGAGGCCCGGCGGTCCTATGAGGAAGACGTGGTCCAAGCTCTCGCCGCGCTCGCGGGCCGCCCGGATGAAGATCGAAAGGTTCTCTTTGATGCTCGCCTGCCCTAGGAATTCTGACAGGAGCTTAGGCCGCAGGGCATTATCGCGCTCATCCTCGCCCGGCAGCATCGTGGGCGATACCACGCCGTCTTCGCGCATGGCCTAAGCCCCGCTCAGGGCGACCATGGCCCTGCGGAACAGCTCGCGCTCGCGCTCGGCGGGTTCGGACGGCAGCGAGGCCTGATCGGCGGCCGCGCGGGCGAGCGCCTCCGAGGCCTTGCGCCGGTCGTAGCCGAGCTCCGCCAAGGCGCGTACGAGGTCCTCGTGCGGCCCCTCGGCTTCCTGCCGGCTCCGGCCTCCGAGTCCCGCTTGGGGGAGCTTACCTTTGAGGGCGAAGACGAGCTTTTGGGCGGTCTTCTTGCCCAGGCCCGGCACCGCCTCGAGCCTGGCCAAGTCCTCGCCCTCTAAGGCTCGCTCAAGTTCGTCGGCGCCGATGCCGCCCAAGATCTTCTGAGCTTGCTTGGGGCCTATGCCGTCCACGCTGAGGAGCTCAAGGAAGACGGCGCGCTCGGCCTCGGTCGGGAAGCCGTAGAGCCGCATCTGGTCTTCGCGATGGAGGAGCCAGCAGAGGACGCGGGCCTCCTCGCCTAAGCGGCCGAAGGCGTCGACCGAGCGGCCGGCGACGGAGAATTCCCACTCGATGCCGTTATTGTCGACCCGTACGGTATCGGCGCCCTTGTGGGTAAGGACGCCCCGGATGGCGTTTATCATAGAGGGCGAAGTATAGCAGGGCTAGGCGCGGGCTGTCATGGCCCACGAGCGGTTTTGGCAATGGCAGAGGGCCACCGCCAGGGCGTCGGCGGCGTGGTCGGGCTTGGGCACGGCGGCCAGCCCCAGGGCCAGCTTGACGAAGGCCTGCACGTCGGCTTTCCCAGCGCCGGCCGAACCGGCCGCCGCCAGCTTCACGGCGTTGGGCAGGTATTCGGCCACCGATAGCCCGCGATCGTGGAAGGCCAGGCGGATGACGCCGCGAACCTCGGCTACGGCCATGGCGCTCGATACGTTGCGGGAGAAGAACAGGCCCTCCATGGCCAGCTCGGCCGGGCGGTACTCGTCGGCCACGGCCAATAGCCCGTCGCGTATCAGGGCGAGGCGGGATTCCATGGCTAAGGAGGCGGGCGTAGCGATGCAGCCGTGGCCCCGATAAAAAAGACGGGCGCCGTCTATATCGACGACGCCCCATCCTATCGAAGCCAGGCCGGGGTCCACGCCCATGACGCGGACCGGGGCCGAAGGCACGCTTACTCCTCGTCTTCCTCGGGGAGATTGGCGTTGTGGTAGACGTTCTGCACGTCGTCGTTCTCCTCCAGGCGGTCGATCATCTTGGAGACCTTGCCGCCGGCGTCCTTGTCGATATCGACGTAGCTCTCGGGAACCATGGACACCTCGGCGCCGTCGGTCTCCATGCCCTTCTCGTTGATGGCGTTGAGCACGGCCTCGAAAGCCTCGGGGGAGGTATAGACGACGATCTCGCCGCCTTCGTTGACGATATCGTCCGCGCCGGCCTCGAGGGCCACTTCCATCACCTGGTCCTCGGAGTACTTCTCGCCGTCCAGGGAGATGACGCCCTTGCGGGAGAAGAGCCGGAGCACGGCGTTCGAGGTAGCCAGGGAACCGCCGGCTTTGTTGAGGATGTTGCGTACCTCGGCGGCGGCGCGGTTCTTATTGTCGGTCAGGACTTCGATGAGGACGGCGATGCCGCCGGGGGCGTAGGCTTCGTAGACCAGCTCCTCGTAGGTGGCGGCGCCGAGCTCGCCGGTGCCCTTCTTGATGGCCCGCTCGATATTGTCCTTGGGCATGTTCGCGGCGCGGGCCTTGAGGATGGCGGTGCGCAGGCGCGCGTTGGAGTCGGCGTCGCCGCCGCCCATGCGCGCGGCTATGGAGATTTCCTTGATAAGCTTGGTGAACATCTGGCCGCGCTTCGCGTCGGCGGCGCCCTTCTTGTGCTTAATCGTGGCCCATTTACTATGCCCTGACATATTCGCTCCTTACCTGCGGACTCTGCGGTTACGATGAGTTTGAACGCCAAGACCATAGCACGCGTCGGCTTTAACTGTCAACGATATGGAAGAAACGGGAAAGGGCGCGAAAAATAGCAGGGAATGCGCGCACGGGCGCGGGCGTTTATGGAGGGCAGAAAAAGGCCGCCCCGGCGAGCGAACGCGGGGGCGGCTACGGCGATCAAAGCCGAACGTTTACCGGGCCTTGCTCGCCTGGGGTATCCTATTCGACTTAACGCCGGACTCAAGGAGGTCAAGGCGGAGTTTCTGGTACCAAAGGAAATCGAACGGCTTCTTAGAGCGGACCTGATACTTCACGGCCGCCTCTAAGTCGTCCCGACACCCTTCGCATATATCGAACTGGCGAATATGGAAGTATGTCCGGTCGGTAATCGGATCGACTACCTCTTTTTTGCACACGTCGCAATAGAGATGCTTCATAGCGCTACGCCTCCGGTTCGTTGCCGATAATTCTAGCGTAAAGCCAAAGGCTTGTCGAGCTAAATCAAACGCTCGGGGTCCCGGACGAGAGCTTCGGGCGAGCGGCATAGGGAGCGACAATGACTAACGAGCACCGTTCGGCCCCCTTCAAGGTCGCCGGCCAAGCCTACGCGAGCGCCTCGCCGCTCGTCATAGCCGAGATCGGCACGGGCCACGGCGGGAGCTTGGCCAAAGGCCGGGAACTCGTCGCGGCGGCCGCGGCGGCCGGCGCCGACTGCGTCAAATTCCAACACGTCTACGCCGACGAGATCATCCATCCGAACACCGGGCTCGTCCCCCTGCCCGGCGGGCCCGTGCCCCTGTTCGATCGCTTCCGCGCCTTGGAGACCGGCCCCGGCTTCCTGGCCGCGATGAAGGACGAGGCCGAACGACGGGGGCTCATCTTCCTCTGCACGCCCTTCGGCCTTAGGAGCGCCCGTGAGCTGCGCGAGCTGGGCGTGGCCGCCATGAAGCTGGCGAGCCCGGAGCTCAACCACCTGCCGCTCATAGGCGAGCTGGCGTCGTACGGCTTGCCTACCATCGTCTCAAGCGGCGTGTCTACCTTAGGGGATATCGAGGCGGCCGTTTCGACCTTCAGGGCCGCCGGGCCGGCCTACGAATCTGGCTCGGGAGGCTTGGCGCTCCTTCACTGCGTGACGGCCTACCCCGCGCCGGAATCGGACTATAACCTGCGCGTCCTCTCGGCCTTGGCCTCGCTCTTCGGACTGGCGACGGGGGTCTCCGACCACTCGACGGACCCGGTCATCGTACCCGCCCTCGCCGTCAGCCAAGGCGCGGCCATCGTCGAAAAGCACATCTGCCTCTCCCGCGACGACCCGGGCCTGGACGACCCCATAGCCCTCGATCCCGCGGGCTTCAAGGCGATGGTCCAGGCCGTCCGCGCGGCCGCGGCCGATCCGGCCGGGACGCCGGGGCGCCTGGCTTCGACCTACGGCGAGGCGCTGATCGAGGCGACGCTCGGCCACGGCCGCAAGGAGCTGGCGGCCAGCGAACGGGCCAACTACGGCCGCACCAACCGCAGCGTCCACGTCCTTCGCGGGCTCAAGGCAGGCGAGCGGCTGACGGCCGATAAACTAGCGCTCCTGCGCACCGAGAGGCTCCTTCGGCCGGGCCTGCCGCCGGCCCTGTTACCGGGGATCGTCGGCCGCCTGGCGGCGCGGGACATCCCCGCCGGCGAGGGCGTGGAGTGGGCGGACCTGGGAGCGCCTTAGCAGGCCCGCGACGGCGCGCCGCACCGCCTGAGCGCTCAGCCTAGCGTGACCACGGTCTTCCCGTGCCCGCCCTCCTCAGGCCTGGCATAGTGGAAGTCGGCGACGCCGGGGTAGCGCTTCAAGGTCTCGCGCACGCCCTGCTGAAGGACGCCCTCGCCCGTGCCGTGGATGATCGAAAAGCCGTGCAAGTTCTCCATGATGGCGGCGTCCAACTGGCGCTCCAAGGCCTCCACCGCCTCGGATAGCCGGTAGCCGCGCAGGTCCAGTTCCAGGACCGCGCGGTTGGCGCGCGAGGCGGAGGCCTCCATGCTGATGGAAGGCGTCGGCGCGGCCAGTTCGAAGGTCGGCTCGAGGTCGGCTTCGTCCACGGTAAGGCGCAGGGCGTCGGTCTCGACCACCCATTTGCCCTTCTTGGCCGCCCGGATGACCTTGCCGCGGCGGCGGCCCGGCAGTACGAGGACCGCGACGCCTTCCTTGATCTGGGCGGGCGGCCGACCCGAGGTCTTGAGCTCCCGCTCTTGGGCCTTGAGCTGGCGGTCGGCGTCGGCCACCTTGGCCTCGAGCGCGGCCATGAAGTCCTTGGCCGCCTGGGTCTTCTCGCGCGTCAGCTCGCCCTCGCGGAGCTCGCGCACCAGGTTCTCGAGCATGCTGCGGCTGTCGGCCAGGAGGGCCTTGAGCTCGGCCACGCCCTGGGCGCGCAGCTCGGCCTCGCGCTGCTTGAGCTTCAGCTCCTTCAAATCGGCCTTGCGCTGCTCCTCCATCGCGTCGCGAAGGCGCTTCTTCTCCTCGGCCTTCATGAGCTCGAGCTCGCGGTGCCTATCGGATAGCCCGCGGATAAGGGCGCTGATATCGCTGCGCTCGTCCTTCAGGTAGGCGCGGGCGCCGTCGACCAAGGCCGGCGGGAGGCCGTTCTTCCCGGCGATATCGAGGGCGCGGCTCTCGCCGGGCACGCCCATCACGATGCGGTAGGTGGGCGACAGCGTATCCTTGTCGAAATCGACGCTGGCGTTAAGGACGCCCTCCTTGGTGTAGCCGAAGTTCTTGAGAATGCCGTGATGAGTGGTGACCAGGGTGAGCGCGCCGCAGGCTATGAAGTGGTCGAGGAGGGCCATGGCGATGGCGCAGCCCTCCTCGGGATCGGTGCCCGAGCCCAGCTCGTCTAGGAGCGCGAGGCTCTTCGACGTAGCGCCGGCGACGATGGCCGAGACGGAGCGCATGTGGCCGGAGAAGGTCGACAGGCTCTGGTCCATGCTCTGCTCGTCGCCTATGTCCGCCCAGACCCCGTCGAAGACCTGCATGGCGGTGCCGTAGGCGGCCGGCAGCGCCAGGCCGAACTGGTTCATGAGCGCGAAGAGGCCCGCCGTCTTCAAGGAAACGGTCTTGCCGCCGGTGTTCGGGCCGGTGACGATGAGGACGCGCGCGTCCTCGGGCATGCGGAGGTCTATGGGCACGGCCTTGGCCCCGAGCACGGGGTGGCGCGCCTTGACCAGCTCTATCCCGGCCTCGCGCGGCTCGGCGTAGACGCCGTCGCTTACGTGGGAGTAGCGGGCGCGGGCGTAGAGCGCGTCGAAGCCCGCCAGGAGCGGCCGAGCCGTCGCCAGAGATTCATGATAATTATATAACTTAGCAGTAGCCTCTCGCAGTATGCGCAGGAGCTCCCGCTGGTAGCGGGCCTCCTCCTCCACGAGCTCGTTGTTCTTCTGCACCAGGGCCTCTGGCTCGACGAAGACGGTCTGGCCGGTGGCGGAGACCTCGTGCACGATGCCGCGGAGCCTAGCCCGGGCGCCGGCCTTGACGGCGAGCACCGTGCGCCCGTCGCGCTGGGTCGGGAGGTCGCTCTGCAGCATGCCCTTGTAGGCCTCGTCCTGGAAGAACGAGGCCGTGGTGCGTTCGATATCCTGGTGGAGCCGGGCGACGCGCGAGCGTATCTCGGCCAGCTCGGGCAGGTCCTTGAGCTGGCCGTCGCGCCCGACGATACGGAAGGCGACGGCGGCTACCGGCGTCAGGTCCGGCGCCGCGGCTAGTTCTTCGCGGAGCGCGGCGTGCTCGGCCTCGGCCAACCAGCGCCTGAGGCCCGCGTAGGCCTCGGCCCACATGCCCAAGGCCCAGAGCTCCTCGATCTCTAGGCAGGAGCCTTGCTTGGAGACGGCGCGGAGGGCGCTATCGATGGGCGCGAAGGGGGAGCTCGGCGGGGCCTTGCCGTCGCGGAAGAGCCGCCTGGCCGCCTCCGAGCGGGCCTTGAGCTCGGCCACCGCCCCGGGTTCGCTTTCGGGGAGCGAGGCGCGTACGAGGGCGGCGCCCTCCTCGCTTAAGGCGTAGCCGGCTACCGCCTCGCGGATGCGCGGGAAATCGAGGAGCTTTAAGGCATGTTCATTCATAGTCGCTTAGGTCTTCTTCTCCGTGGTCGCGGCGGGGCCGCCCCGCCTTCTTGGCATAGGTCCGCGTATCCTTGAGCTCCTCGTATATACGCAGGTAGCTCTCGTACCTATCCTCGTGGACGAGCCCTTCCTCGGCCGCCCGCATCACGGCGCAGCCGGGCTCGTCCAGGTGGGCGCAGCGCGCCCCGAGCGCGCAGGCCCCCGCCAGCGCGCGTATCTCCGGGAAGCAGGCGCCGAGCGTGGCCGGGTCGATGCCCCGGACCGCCAGGCGCCTGAAGCCCGGCGTATCGATCACCCGCGTACGGCCGTCCGCGAGCGGGACGAGCACGGCGGCCACGGTCGTGTGCCGCCCCCGCTCGTATTTTTCGCATACCTCGCCCACGCGGAGCCCCAAGCCGGGCTCCAGGGCGTTGAGGAGGGAGCTCTTGCCCACCCCCGATTGTCCCACGAAGGCCGCGGTCTTGCCGCGCAGGCGCTCCATGAGCTCGGCCACGCCGCGGCCTTCCTCGGCGCTGGCGAGCATGACCTCGAAGCCGATGCGCCGGTAGTCGGCGAGCCGCCCTTCTGCCTCCTCGTCGAGCCCGAGGTCGGTCTTATTCATGACGATCAGGAAGGGAAGGCCTTCGCTGGCCGGCTCGAGCGACACGCGGTCGACGAAGCGAGGCCTGAAGGGCGGCAGCCCGGCGCTCGTCACGCAGACCACCAGGTCCATGTTGGCGGCTATGGCCTGGGTCGCCCTGCCCTTCTCGTTGTAGCGCCAGAAGAGGCTCTTCCGCGGTACCAAGGCCGTGATGGTCCCCGTGCCCGCGGAGGCGGGTTCGTAGGCCACGAGGTCCCCGGCCGCCAGGGGGTTATAAAACCCTTCGGCGCCCTTTAGTCGCTTGCTCTTGAGCGTGCAGCGCAGGGGGACGCCGTCCTCCGCCAGTATTTGAAAGGCGTTGTTCGCGCCCCAGAGCACGGTTCCGATCATGCGTACAGGGAGCCCCCGCTCTCCAGGCCGAAGCGCGCGGCCGTCGCCGCGTAGCGCGTCTCGAGCGGCGCCGCGCCCGAGACGAAGAAGAGGTCCGGCCCTTCCGGCCTCGACGACGCGAGTCCCGGTCCCGCGGCGATCACCCGCCTGAGTTGGGCGGCCACGCCGTCGCGCGAGTCCACGACGCGCACTCCCGGCCCGGCGAGCTCGGCGAACTCGGAGGCCAGGTAGAGGAAGTGCGTGCAGCCGAGGACGATCGCGTCCGCGCCGGCGTCGAGCATGGCCCGGACGGAGGGGCGGGCGGCCGCCAGCCGCTCCTCGCGCCCGGCGTCCAGCCAGCGCCCTTCGACGAAGGCCACGAGCTCCTGGTCGCCGCGCACCGTTACGGCGCAATCGGCGGCCCAGCGCCGTATGAGCTCGGCCAGGTAGGGGTCGGCCGCGGTCCGGGCGGTAGCCACCACGCCGATGCGCTTGGCGCGCGAGCTGGCCGCCGCCGGCTTCACGGCTGGCACCGTCCCGACGATCGGGAAGCCCGGGTTGGCCGCGCGGAGCTCGGCCAGCGCTACGGCGCTCGCCGTATTGCAGGCCACGACGACGGCCTTGGGGTCGAAGGCGCTCCGTAGCTCGGCGACCGCCTTGAGGGCCAGCCTGGCGACCTCCGCCGGGGTCTTGTCGCCGTAGGGGAAGCCCGCGCGGTCGGCCAGATACAGGTAGCGCTCGCCCGGCATAAGGCGCTTGGCGACCTCGAGGTACGGTAGGCCGCCTATCCCCGAATCGAAGAAGGCCAGCGGCCGGAGGCTCCGTTCGGATTCGCCCATCAGCCGAAGAGCTTATCGAAGGCGTCTTTGGCGCCCGGGCCGGCCTTCTTGCCGCCCGCGGCCGGCGGAGCCCAGCCGGGCGAGAAGTACTCGCAGAAGTTGGCCTTCTCCTTGTCCGAGACCTCCTCGGGCACGGTCTCGGCGCAGTCGCGATAGGCGCCGGGCTTGTAGAAGCGGCAGTGCCTACAGATATGGAGGGGACGGCCGCAGTCGCGGCAGAGATCGCGGAACATGATCTTGGCTTCGGGGAGCGGGCTCCCGCAGGACATGCACATGGCCGACAGTCTACGCCCGCGCCGGCGTTTTGGCAAGGCGACGAGGTTGCGGCGGGCGGCCGGGCTGCGCTATAGTCCAGGGCGGAGGCCAGACGCGCGTGTACAGCTTCGCCCAATGCGACCATCCGGGCTGCCAAGCGGCCGCCCTCTCGGGCTCGGCCCTCTGCGCCGCCCACGAAGTCGATCCCGCCGCCGCCGCGTCCAGGCTCCTCGCCGAGATGAGCGGCGACCGGGAGATCAAGAGCCTCAACCTCGCGGGGCTGCGACTCGAAGGCGCCGACCTCTCGGGCAAGCGATTCTACGCCTGCTCCTTCGCCGGGGCCATCCTGACGAACGTTACCTTCGCCGGCTCCAGTTTCCGCATGAGCTTCTTCGACTTCTGCCAAGCCGACTCCTGCGACTTCTCGGGGGTAGACGCGCAGTTCTGCTCCTTCGCAGGCGCGCGCTTCCTCAACGCCTCCTTCGAGAATTCGGAGCTCATCCACAATAACTTCGACGGCATCAAGGCCGAATCCTGCACCTTCAACTACTCCAACCTCTATAACAGCCGCTTCATACTCTCCGAATTCGACCATACGGACTTCGTCGACTGCAACTTAAAGAACTGCTATTTCGTGAAGACCAGGGAGCGCAAGGTATCCTGGAAGTACTCGAACACCCAGGAAGCCATCCATGAAATCGAGGAGCAGGGACCGTGACCGTCTTCTTCCACTTCTCGCTCTACGGCTTCGCGAACGTCTACCTCGTCGGCAACGACGAGACCGGCGAGGCCATGATCGTCGACCCGGCGGCCTTTACCATAGGCCTGCTTAACTTCATCGAGCGCCGCGGCTATGACATCAAGGCCGCGCTCATCACCCATAACCACGCCCACCACGTCGCCGGGCTCGGCACGCTCCTCAAGATCTACGACGCCAAGGTCTACTCGGCCAACGCCGAGATCGGCGGACGCCCCTGCGCCATCATGCATGACGGCGACGAGTTCGAGTGTTGCGGCCTGCCGATCCAGGCGATCTCCGTCCCGGGCCATAGCGCCGACTCCATAGTCTATAAGGTCGAGAAGCTCTTGTTCACCGGCGACTCGCTCTACTGCGGCCACATCGGCAGCACCGCGAGCCAGTACAGCCACCGCCTCCTCAAGGAGCAGCTCGGGGCCAAGATCTTGAACCAGGCCGAGGATTGCCTCGTCCTCCCCGCCCACGGACCGCCGAGCACGGTCGGGGCCGAGAAGCGCTTCAACCTCGGCTTCAAGAAGACGCAGAAGGAAGCGATGCGGGCCCGCTATGAATTCTTCGTGTAGCGCGGCACGGGCGCTTTCCCCCTGGCGTTCCGCGCGGGCCGGGTTATACTAGGCTACGGCGGCGACGCGCCGGCCGGTCCGGCCCTCCGCCTTATTCGAGCCCCGAGGAGCGACGATGAACCGACAGCGCACCATAGCCTTGATCGGCCTGGCCATGATGGCCTTAGGCGCGGCTTCCGCCTACGCCAACGACATGCTCGGCCTATGGAAGATCATCGACGATAAGACCGACAAGCCGACGGCCTACGTATTGGTCTACCAGAACGGCAACGCGTTCTACGGCCGCATGATGGCGACCATCGACGAGAACAGCGGCCTCATCAAGGACACGATCCTGACGAGGAAGGACAAGGCCGACGCCCTGGCCGGCGACCCGCCCTTCTGCGGCCTGGATTTCGTCTACGACATGAAGGCTTCCGGCCGCGAGCTCAAGGGCTTCATCATCGACCCCAAAGACGGCAAGGAATACGCCTGCACCATCCGGCGCGACGGCGACAAGCTGACGGTCCGCGGCTCGCTCAAGGGCACCGGCGGCCTCTTAGGGCGCAACCAAACCTGGCTCCTGGCCTCCGCGTCCGAGATCGGCCGTGACTTCGTCCTACCGAACCCCGCCGGCTTCACGCCGGTCATACCTAAGAAGAAATAGGCCCCGAAGCGATCGGCTTGGCTATGAAGCGCGGCTTCGGCCGCGCTATATCGTCCTGCGCCGCGACGATAGCCAGATCGTCCGCGCCCGAGGCGAGGGTCGCCTCCAGCACCGCGTAGAGAGCCGCGGCGGCGCGCTCCAGCGCGTCGGGCGCGTCGCCCTTTAAGAGATAGTTACCCAAGAATAAAGCGGTGAAGAGGTCTCCCGAACCTTTGGGCGGTCGGGCGAAAGGCAGGCGCGGCGTCATGAGCTCGTAGCGCCCCTCCGGAGCGCTCAAGAAGAAGCCGAGCTCGTCGACGCGCCCGGCCGCCCGGCCGCGGTAGCTCGTTATGAGCGCGATCTTCGGCCCGATCTCGTGGATGGCGTCCGTCGCGGCGGCCGCTCCGCCGGAGTCGGCGAAGCTACGGCCGGCTAGGACCTCGGCCTCGAACTGGTTCGGCGTGACGATGTCGGCGGCGGCGCAGGCCTCCCGCGCCAGGAACCCGGGCAGCTCGGGCCGCACGTAAAAGCCGCCGGGCTCGTCCCCCATCACCGGGTCGCAGCAATAGAGGGCGGCCGGATTGGCCTCCTTCAAGGCCTCGGCCGCCCGGAGTATGGCCCTGCCGGTATCGACGTCCCCCATGTAGCCCGACAAGAGCGCGTCGCAGCGCGGCAAGGCCCCGGTCGCCTCCAGGGAGGCGACGATATCCGCCAAGTGCGCGGCGCCGAAGGCGGCGCCGCGCCAGCCGGGCTTGCCGGTATGGGTCGAAAATTGAACCGTATTGAGCGGCCACACCTCGTGCCCCATGCGCTCCAGGGGGAACACGGCGGAGCGGTTACCGACGCGGCCGCAAACCACGTGGGATTGTATCGATAGGATCGTCATAGTCCGCCTTCCATAGTCGCCGGCGCGCCGCCGCGCCGTTCGAACGCTTCGCGGCGATCCAAAGAGGCGAGCAGGAGCTCTTTAAGCCCGTCGAGGCCCGCCTCGCTCGGCGCCCAGCGGCCGCGTCCATAGCGCCCGTAGCCGGGGAAGCTTGCCAGGGCCGGGCCGAAGGTATCGTCGAAGCTCTCGCCGAAGAAACGTTCGTAATCCTGAAGTTCCACGCCGTCGGCGCAGCGTAGCGCCATCATGATATATTCGAAGCGGGCGTCGAAGCCTTGGACGAGCTCCTCGCGGCCCGAACCCAGGGGATCGGCGACGTAGGCCCGGAGGTCGGCGGCGTTTTCGATCCGTAGGAATCGCCCGCCTCCTGAGCGCAGCGTCGCCGAAGCGGACGGCCCCAAGGCGAGCCAGCCGGCCATGGACCAGTAGCGACGGTTATGATCGCATTCCTGGCCGGGCCTCGCCCAATTCGAAAGCTCGTAGCGGCGGAACCCGGCGGCGCGGAGCGTCTCGGCGGCCGCGCCGTATAGCTCGCCCAAGAGCGCCTTATCGGGCAAGTCAAGCTCGCCGGAGGCGACGGCCCGAGCCAGGGGCGAGCCCTCCGACAAGCCGAGCTCGTAGAGCGAGATATGCCCCGCCCCGAGCTCGAGGACGCCGCGGAGGTCGCGAGCCAGGCCTTCGGGGCTCTGAAACGGCAGGCCGTAGATGAAGTCCGCCGACCAGCGGCGGGACCAAGCCCTCGCGAAGCCTTCGAGCCTAGCCCGGACGGCTTCGGCCTCGCCCCGTCGGCGGACGGCGCGGCGGACCGGCTCCTCAAGGCTCTGTACGCCGACGCTCATCCTGGTCAGTGCCGAGTCCAGGGCGAGGGATAGGAAATCAGCGGACAGATCCTCCGGGTTGGCCTCGATAGTATATTCGGCCCCCTGGCGAGGCGCGGCGAGCGGAAGGAGCGCGGCGAGGACGGGCGACGGCAGGGCGCTCGGAGTGCCCCCGCCGACGTAGCTCGTCGCCCACGCGCCGGACTCGGCGGCCTCGCCGAATCGATCATGGAGCGCGGCCGCATGCGTCCTCACCGCGTCGAACCAGGCGGAAGCGTCGCGCTCGAGCAGGCTCCCAGGCGCGCAACTATAGAAATCGCAGTATGAGCAGCGCGAGACGCAGAAAGGAACGTGTACGTAGAGGCCGAGTCCGTCCGTACGGCGCCCCTATTGGATCGCCTTGGCGTTGAAAGGCCAATACCGGAGGGCCACCTTGGCGACGATGTGCTGGGCGCGTACCGGACCGAAGAAGCGAGAATCCGCGTAGTTCAGCCTATTATCGCCGAGGACGAAATACTCGCCCTCGCCGAGGGTGTAGGCCGGGAAGCTGCCGGATAGCGGGAGCTCCACGGGCCACCCCTCGGGCAGGCCCGAGCTCGAAAGGTCGTAGGAGCGCCCCGATAGCTCGTACTCGGTCAGGAAGTGCGCGCCGCCGCCCTCGCGGACCATAGCCAAGAAGCCCTCGAGATAGACCGTGTCGCCGGGCAAGGCGATGACCCGCTTGAGCATGAGCTCCTCGCGCGGGCGGAGGCGCGCGGGCAGGCGATGCAGGGTGACGAAATCGACCGCGGCCCAGAAGGCCCGGGCGTACCAGGGCATGGGCTTAGCGTAGGGCGGGCGCATCACCACGATGTCGCCGCGCTTCGGGCTCGTATAAGACGGCCCGAGCGACGACGAGGCGATACCGTAGGCCGAAGGCAGGACGAGCAGGTGGTCGCCGCGCCGTATCGTAGGTTCCATGCCGTTCGAACCCGCGGACATGGATTTAAGCCCCAGGCTCGTAACGAGCTCGTAGACGACCAAGGCGACGACGACCCAGCGCAGCCGCCTGGCTAGGCGCTGCCGCTTATAGCGGGCCTCTTGGTACGACTCGGGCTTACGCATATCCTAGCGTATCCCTCCGACGCGAGGCAGGGGCCAATAGATGAAAAGCGCGTGGCCGAGCACCTTCTTGCCGTTCACCGCGCCGTACCAACGGGCGTCGCGCGAGTTGTCGCGGTTATCGCCGAGGGTGAACACGCGGCCCTCGGGCACGTACCAACCTTGGCCGAGCTTCCTGGCCTCGCCTACGACCCGCTGTTGATGGGGATACACCTCGGCGAGGGCGTCGAGCCGCACGCGGTTGAAGGCGAACTCGTCGTAGATCGGACGGACCTGCGGATTCGTCGGCGGCGCGAGGCCCATGTCCAGGTAGGCGGCGGCCAGGCCGGCGGCCTCGAGCTCGGCGTAGTCGGCGGGCCTGAGCATGCGGCGCGTCGGGTAGGCGGCGCCGGAGGCCGCCTTGAACGAGGCCTCGCTCACCCACTCGTCGCTACCCTTGAAGCGGAATTCCATATCGCCGCGCACGGCCCGCACCGTATCGCCGCCGACGCCGACCGCCCGCTTGATCAGGTAGTGCACGCGTTGCTCGCCGTTCTCGTCCCGGTCTATGTCGACCATGGTCAAGGTGAGCATGTAGACGAACTGCTTCAGGATCGTGAACGCCGGGCCCTTACTCAGATACGCGGGGTTCTCGAAGACGACGACCTCGTTGCGCCGGGCGGCCCTGAAGCCCGGGAGCTTAGCTACGCCCGGGAGGAGCTCGGGGCCGTAGATCATCTTGTTGACGAAGATCATATCGCCGACTTCCAGGCTGCCCGACATCGACGGCGAGGGGATGCGGTACATCTGGAAGATATACTGATTGATAAGGAGGACCATGCAGACGGCCCAGAGTATGGCCTCGGCCCAGTCCCGTAGCCAATGCTTGGACTGCTGCTTCAGGCGCTGCCTGAGGCGCCGCTTCTTGCGGGCGGTAAGGGCGCCCTCGGCGAGGCGCTGGAGCGAGCCGTAGAAATCGTCGTGCGATGACATAATCGCCTGAGGCTAGCATCTTTGGCTTGCGTTGACAAGCCTTAAGCGCGGCCCATATAATCCGCGGCGATGAAAGAAGATACGCGCGTTACCCAGGACGATATCGACCGCGCCCGCGTCGAGCTCAAGCCGATCCTCGGCATAGCGCCGGGAAGATACCTGGCGGGGCTCCTCGTCGCCGCCTCGGCCGCCGCCCTGTTCGCCATATTCATTCTCCCCGGGCTCGTGAAGCCCGGCTCCGTCTACCGCTTCGAGGCGGATCCGCCCGACGCGGCGGTCTATCTGGACGGGGCCTACCTGGTCTCAGGCGCCGCGCCGGTCTTCGTTAAGCGAGGGCCGCATACGCTAGAAGTCCGCCGCGCCGGGTTCGAGCCGACCCGGCTCGAGTTCGAAGCCCCGAGCCGCCTCGTAGGCAGCCTGTTCTTCCCCCGCCGCCAGATACTACGGGCGGGCCTACGGGTCGCTGAGCCGTCGGCGGCGCTCCGCCTGGGAGTGCGCGACTTCGCGGCCTGGGCCCTGACCGGCGCGCCGAGCGAAGCCTACCAGCACCCCATGATCCTCTCCGAGGCCGCCATCGCCGCGAGCCTCGACCCCGAGCTCGAGGCAAAGGGGCTCCTATCGGCCGCCTTCTCCTACGCGACCAACGGCCCGGCCTATCGCGACGCTATCCGAGCCGCCGCCGTAGCCTACGGGGCCTCCGCGGCCCTGACGCCCTTCTCGCTCGGCCGCGCCGCCGCGGCGGCCGCCGAAGAGCTCGCCGCCGAGCCGGCCCTGCTCCTGGCCCTGGCTAACCAACTGCCGGCCGAGGCCAAGGCGGCCATCGAGGCCTCGACGCTCTTCAGGCGCGCCCGCGCCGGCCTCGCCTCCGCGCCGGCCGCCCCGGCGGCCGCGGGCGCCGTCACGGCCGCCGGCCGCGAGTTCGTCATGCTCCCCGCCGGGGACTACGCCCTCGGCCAGGCCCGCGGCCGCCTCGAAGCCTTCGGCCTGGCCCGCTACGAGGTGACGAACGCCGAGTTCCGCGCCTTCGTAGCCGCGAAGCCCGCCTGGGCGCCAGCCGCGCGCGACGGGCTCGTTGCCGCCGGCCTCGCCGACCCCCGCTACCTCTCGACTATCGATACCGACCCAGCCGACGCCCCCGTGCGCCACGTGTCGCGCTACGCCGCCTTGGCCTACTGCGACTGGCTGTCCGAGCGGGCGCCCGCCGGCTATCGCGTCGACCTGCCGACCGAGGCCCAGTGGGCTTACGCGGCGGCGGCCGGCCGGCCGAGCTCGGGCATCCTCCTCGACCTGCCGCGTAACGGCCCCGAGCCGGTAGGAAGCTCCGGCCGCGACGCCGCCGGCTTCTACGGCCTCTTAGGCAACGTATGGGAATGGTGCGCCGACGCCTACGCGCCTCAGGCCGGGCTGGCCGCCGAGGCCCGGCTCCGCTGGGCATCCGCCGAGGGCGTGGTACGAGGCGGCTCCTGGGCCAACCAGCCGAACGCCGTCGAGCTCTCCTCGCGCGGCCCCATGCCGCCTTCCGCCTCCACGCCCTTTACGGGCTTTAGGCCGGCTCTCGTACGCGCGGAGCCCTGAGATGGAAGGCCGCAAGATCATAGCCCAGAACCGCCGCGCCCGCTTCGACTACGCCGTCGAGGAGACCCTGGAATGCGGCATCGTCCTCGAAGGCTCGGAGGTGAAATCGCTGCGGGCCGGGAAGGTTTCGTTCCCCGACGGTTACGCCGCCTTCGAGAACGGCGAACTGTGGCTCAAGAACGTGCACATCAACGAGTACAGCTTCAGCTCCATCTTCAACCACGATCCCGACCGCCCGCGCAAGCTCCTGGCCCACGCGCACGAGCTGAAGCGCCTGCGCCGCCGGGTGGACGAGAAGGGCTATACCCTCATCCCTCTCGACTTCCATTTTACCAAGGGACGGGTCAAGGTCGAGCTCGGGCTTTGCAAGGGCAAGAAGCAGGCGGATAAGCGCGATTCCATCAAGGAGCGCGACGTGAAACGCGAGATGGCCAGGGCCTTCCGCGACAGGAACTCCTAGCGTGCCTAAGCTGCGCGTTACCGGCGGCAGCCTCAAGGGTCGCTGGGCGGAGGTACCCCACGGCCCCTATGAGATACGCCCGGCGATGGACCGCATGCGCGAGTCGTTCTTCGGCATCTTAGGGGACTTACACGGGCGCTCGTTCTTAGACTTGTTCTCCGGCTCGGGTATCGTGGCGCTCGAGGCCGCGAGCCGCGGCGCCGATCCCGTGCATTGCGTAGAGCGCGATCGGCCGAAGTTCCCGGTCCTCTTACGGAACGTAGGCATGGCCGAACGCCGCATCGAGTGCCATTGTATGCCCGTCGAGCGTTTCATACTCCGGGCGACTATTGGCTTCTCGGTGGTCTTCTGCGATCCGCCCTTTCCATACGCGCACAAGGCCGCCTTGGTAGAATCGATAGCGGAGCGAGGCCTCGTAGAGCCAGGCGGGCTCCTTCTTATCCACTATCCTAAGGGGGACGCGCTCCCCGAGCGCGCCGGCGAGCTCGCTCTCGAGGACGAGCGCGAATACGGCCGATCGCAGCTGCGTTTCTATAGGCGTGCGACAGGCGCTCTAGGCGCGTCGGCGGCGGGCGGGGCGATATTTAGCGGTTTAACAGGCGCATGAGCCTGGCTAGGCGGTCTTCATAACGGCCGCCGCCCGCTCGAGGCTCGTCCATGGCCTCCCGTTCGGGAGCCCGAGCCATGAATCCGTCGCCTTCGACGTCGAAAAGGCCGTGGGCCGCGGCCGATCCCGAATCCTGACGATGTGCGTGCGTGCGTTCCATGTTGCGCTCCAGAGGCCTGTTTTAAGCTACTATAGCGCGTCGAATCTCCAAATTCTAAATACCCCCGACGTTTTCGAATTGATTATTTAACGAAATCTTCGTATAGTTTTTTAGTCGGCCTCGCTACGGGGCTCGACCTATTTGGAAAGAAAGGCGATCGCCCTAAAGGCGGGGTTCGTAAGAGACATGGACGAATCGATTTTCGAAAAGTTCCCCGAAGGCGGCCTCATCAAGACCGTCGACGAGCCCAGCCAAGCCTTAAAACCCGATCAAAAGGTTCAGCTGAACCGGCGCGCCAACCAGCTGTTCAACGAGGGCGATATAGAGGCCGCTCGCCGCATCTTCCAAACGACCGGCTACTCGGACGGATTGATCCGCGTCGGCGAACGATATCTGGAGGACGGCAGGCCCATAGACGCCCTCAAGATGTTCAAGCTGGCGCATGACGAAGGCAAGGGCGCCGAACTGGTTCAGCGGGCCGCCTTGGCTATACGAAAAATGCTAGAAGACGAGGAAACGACATGAGCGACCAAACCAACGCCGGCCATGACGAACTACGCGACGACGGCGCCGCCGTCCAGCCCAACGGCGAGCTCCAGGAGATCGCCGACCTGTCCAAGAAGGGGTATCAGTACCTCAAGGAAAATCGCATAGGCGAGGCCGAGAAGAATTTCCGCCAGATCCTGGAGCGCGACGGCGAGAACAACTATGCCCTCGTGGGCTTAGGCGACGCCGCCCGCAAGCGCGGCGCCTATCGGGACGCCGTCGACCACTACAAGAAATGCCTGATCTACCATCCGGGCAACAACTACGCCCTCTTCGGCCTGGCCGACTGCTATAAGGCCTTGAATCAGTACCAGAAGGCCATCGAGATTTGGGAGCAGTACCTCTTACACGACAACCGCAACATCACGGTGCTCACCAGGATAGCCGACGCATACCGCAAGGTCCGCGACTTTAGGAAGTCCAAGGCCATATACCTGCGCGTCCTCGAGATGGAGATCGACAACCCCTACGCGCTTATAGGGCTCGGTCACCTGCACTACGACTTCAAAGAATACCGCGACGCCCTGCATTACTGGCAGCGCATGGTACACGCCCAGGGCGAGGCCGTGGACATCAGGGTCCTCACGTCTATAGGCAATTGCTACCGCAAGCTCAAGCAATTCGACGAGGGCGTGCCCTACTTCGAAAAGGCCCTGCGCAAGGAGCCGGACAATTTCTACGCGCTCTTCGGCCTGGCCGACTGCTACCGCGGCATGGGCAAGCCTGAGCTGTCCTTAGAGAATTGGAACAAGATCCTGGCCCGCGACCCCAAGAACAAGGTCATCCTGACCCGCGCCGGCGACGCCTACCGCAGCATGGAGGATTACGACCAGGCCTTGGACTACTACGAGCGCGCCCTCAATATCGAATTCGACGTGTACGCCGTGCTCGGCCTGGCGACGATCTCCCGCCTGCAGGGCAAGCTCCACGAGGCCACCGAGTCTTTGAAGCGCCTGATCCAGAACGACGGCAAGAACTATCGCCTGTACATGGAGCTGGCCCAGTGCTACCTGGCCGCCGGGGACCGCCGTAAGGCGGAGGAGACTCTCGTGGACTTCCAGCGCCTGGGCATCCGCAACCAGCACATACAGGAGCTCCTGGCTAAGATCCAGGGCTAGGCCCGGCCTTTGAGCGGCCTTCCCTTCCCGGCGGGCCTCCTGCCCGCCGAATACGCCCCCGCCTACGGCCTCGGAAAGCCCTTCCGGGGCATGCAGGTATTCAAGTGGCTCATGCGCGGCGCGCGCTCTTTCAACGATATGACCGACCTGCCGGCGGCCGAGCGCGAGCGCCTGTCGGGGCTCCTGCCCTCGCTCCTTGCCAGCCGCGTCGAGGCGGCCCTTGACGACGCCGACGGCTCGGTCAAGCTCAAGCTCAGGCTGGCCGACGGCTCGGCGATCGAGTCGGTCCTGCTCGTCGACCCCGAGGGACGGCTGACCGCCTGCCTGTCCACCCAGGTCGGTTGCCCCATGGCCTGCGCCTTCTGTAAGACCGGCACCCTGGGCTTCCTCCGTAACCTAGAGCCGCACGAGATCGTCGAGCAGTACCTGCACCTGGCGGCCCTGCGCGGCCGGGTCTCCAACGTCGTGTTCATGGGCATGGGCGAGCCTCTCTTAAACCTCGAGGCGCTACGCAAGGCCATCGCCATCTTGAGTCACCCGGATGGCTACGGCCTGTCGGCCAGGAAAATTACCATCTCCACCTGCGGCATCGTGCCGGGCATCTTGGACCTGGCCCAAAACGGGCCGCACGTGCGCCTGGCGATCTCCCTTACGGCCGCCGACGACGAGCTACGGAGCGAGCTCATGCCGGTCAATAAGCGCTACGGCCTGGCGGCATTAAAGAGCGCCCTCCTGGCCTACCAAGAGGCCTCGGGCGATCGCATCACCATGGAGGCGGCCATCATGGGCGGCCGGAACTCCGATCTGGCCGCCGCCCGCGCCATGGCCGCGTGGCTGCGCGGGCTCAAGGCCCAGGTCAACGTCATCCCCTGGAACCCCGTGGATGGCCTGCCCTACCGCGAGCCCACGCGGGCCGAGGTCGCCGCCTTCGAAAGCGAGCTTGAACGCCTGGGCGTCAACGCGGTCCGACGGGCCAAGCGCGGCCGCGGCGTGGGCGGCGCCTGCGGGCAGCTCGGCGATACCCTGCTCTAAGCCCTCTATGGCCCGGCGCGTCGAGCCAGGCGCGCCGCGCGGGCCGCGGCGCGCTCGGCCAGCGGTCCGCCGAGGGCCTGAGCCTTTTCCGCCAACCGCAGGGCCTCCGCTCGGTCTTCTTTGACGCGCTCCGCGTATAGAGACTTGGCGAGGAGGCCCGCCGCGTCGTCGGGAAGTCTCGGAGCCAGCCGAAGTCGTTCGTCCTTCCTCCCCTCCTTCCAGTAGCGCCTCATGAGCGGACGGACTGAGCGCTCGTCGCCTTCGGCCAACGCGGCCTCGAGGAGCTCGGTGCTTCGTCGCGGATCGACGCGCGCCGCGAGCCAGGCTAAGCCGAAGGGATCGGGCGCGGCCTTCCCCGCGGCGGACGATGCCGCCGAACCAGCCCCGCCCGATAGGCAGCGCGCGAGCAAAACCCGTACTACCCCGTAGAGCTCCAGGAGGGCGCGCACGTCGGCGGCGTTATGGTCCATGGCCAGGCCGAGTTCGTCGTGATAACCCTCGCGGAGATAACGGAAAAAGGCCTCCGGAACCAAGGCTCCGGGCAGGTCGGGGCCGCGCTCCATACCGAGGACCGCCCGCTCTATCGACGCGAGCG
>CALKWG010000221.1 GCA_938004315.1 uncultured Spirochaetaceae bacterium | reverse complement strand
CTGCTCTACGAGCTGGCCCCGCGCCTCATGGCCCGCGGGGCGCGGCTGGAGGTCCTGGCCCTGGATAGCCGGGGCGACGCCTTCTCCGCCGGGCTCAAGGCCCGCGGGGTGCCCGCGCGCTTCGCCGCCGCCGGCCCGGCCAGCCCCTACAGCCCGACGCAAGCCTTGGCCGTACGGCGCGCCGCCATGGAGCTTAAGCCCGACCTGGTGCACGCGCACCTGTCGCCGTCCCTGGAGTGGTGCGCCCTGGCCCTCGGCGGCGCCGGCCGGCTACCTAAGCCCGGCCGGCCCGTCCTGGTGGCCACGGAGCACGCGGTGGCCAACCGCCGCATGGCCTCGCGCCTCCTTACCGCCGTGGATCGGCGGGCCTACCGCGCCTACGCGGCCGTGGCCTGCGTCAGCCTAGAGGCCGCCCAGGCGCTCCGCGCCTGGCTGGGCGCCGACGCCCCGCCCACCCGCGTGATCCCCAACGGGGTGGACCTGGCGGCCTTCGGGCCCGGCGCGACGGCCGACCCCGGGCTCCTGGCCTTCAAAGGCGGGCGCTTCCTTATAGCCATGACGGCCCGCTTCATACCGGAGAAGGACCACGAGACGGCCCTGCGCGCCCTGGCCTTGCTGCCCGAGGGCTACGCCCTGGCCTTCGTAGGCGACGGGCCGACGCGGCCGCGCATAGAGGCCCTGGCCAAGGAGCTGGGCCTGGGCGCCCGGGTCGCCTTCCTAGGCACGCGCGCCGACCTGCCGTCCGTACTGGCGGCGGCCGACGCGTACCTGCAGAGCTCCTACGCCGAGGGCTTCGGCATCGCCGCGCTCGAGGCCATGGCCGCGGGCCTCCCGACGGTGGCCGCGGACGCCGGGGGCCTGGGGCCCCTGGTGCGGGGCGCCGGGCTCCTGGCCGCGCCCGGAGACGCGGCCGGCCTGGCCCGCGCCCTGGCCCTAGCCGCCGAGCCCGAGGGACGACGTCGCCTGGGGGAGGCCTGCCGCGCCCGTGCCGCCGAGCACGGCATAGAGGCCGCGGCGGACGCCTACGCTGAGCTCTACGCCGCCGCGCTCTCGGGGGAGGCTTGATGGGCGCCTATAACGCGGCCGTCGCGGCCGCGGCCCGCGCCGGGGCCTGGCGCCTGGCCGAGCGCCGCGAGGCGGCCCGGGGGCCCCGCTTGATCCGCGCCGTGGCCTACCACGGCACGCCCCGGGCGCATCGGGACGCCCTGGCCAGGCAGCTGGATTACCTAGCCGCGCGCTATGCGAACGTAGGGGAAGAAGAGCTCGTAGCCTTCATGCGCGGGGAGCCGCGCGCGGAGCCGGGAGTTATAGTAAGCTTCGACGACGGCCTTGAGGATAATTACCGGGTGGCCGCCCCGCTCCTGGAGGAACGGGGCCTACGCGGCTGGTTCTTCGTGGTCACCGGGCTCCTCGATTGCCCCGAGGATTCGCAAAGGCGCTTCTGCGCCGAGCACGACGTCATCGCGGGGCCCGACGCGGGGCGCCTGGGCATGAGCTGGGACGAGGCGCGGGACCTGGTAGCCCGCGGCCACGTCCTTGGCTGCCACGGGGCCGGCCACCTGCGCTACAAGGACGACGTGGCGGACGGGGCCATCCGGGCCGACCTCTCGGAGGCCCGGGAGCGCATGAAGGCCGAGCTGGGCTCCTATCCGCGCTCCTTCGCCTGGGTGGGCGGGGAGCCCGATACCTATAAGCCGGCCTCCGCGGCGCTGGCGGCCGAGCTGGGCTTTAGCCTCCTCTTTACCACCCTCTCGGCGCCCGCCTTAGGCGCCCAGCCCGCCGGCGGGCCTGCGCCCTATCTACTGCACCGGACGGTGCTGGACGCGGACATGGACTATCGCGCCGCGGCCTTGAAGATCGGCATCCTGTCGGACCTGGCCCACGCGGGCGCGCGGGCCGCCCTGGCGAGCGCGCTACGGGGCCCCCGTGGCTGAGCGTTCCGTCGTTAAGAACTACCTGTATTCGAGCCTGACCACGGTGCTGAACGTGGCGGTGCCCCTGGTTACCTACCCCTACGCGGCGCGGGTCTTGGGGCCGGCCAACATGGGGCGCCTGGGCGTGGCCGGCTCGCTGGCCAACTATTTCATCGTGGCCGCGGGCCTGGGCCTCTCGGTCTACGGCGTCCGTGCCGTGGCCAAGGCCCGCCATGACCGCGCCGCGCTGGGTAAGGTCCTGGCGGAGCTCTACGCCCTCTCGTTGGCCGCGGCTTCCTTGGCGGCGGCGGCCTTCGCCCTGGTCGTGGCCCTGGTGCCGCGCTACCGGGCGGACGCGGGCCTCCTGGCCGTGTACGGCGCCACCATCCTGGCGGCGGGGGCCGGCCTGGAGTGGTTCTTCCAGGGCATGGAGGAATTCCGCTACATAGGCCTGCGCAACCTGGGCGTGCAGGCGCTCTTCGTGGCGGCGCTATTCGTCTTCGTGCGCGTGCCCGGCGACGCCGTCGCCTACGCGGGGCTCTACGCCGCCACCATGCTGGTATCCGTGGCGGTGAACCTGCGGGCGGCCCTGCGCCTGGCCAAGCCTGAGCTGGGCGGCCTTAAGCCGCTCCGGCACCTGCCCGGCATGGCGGCGCTGGCGGCCGTCAGCTTCGCCGTTACCGGCTACACCAACATGGACCTGCTCTTCCTGGGGCTCCTGGCCCCCCGGGAGCAGGCGGGGCTCTACGTGATAGCCCTGCGCATCGCGCGCATGGTGGTCACCGTCAGCGCCACCTTGAGCGCGGTGCTCCTGCCCCGCTTGTCCGCGCTGGCGGAGAGCGACCATGGCGAATACCGCCGCGTCCTGAAGCGATCGTTCGGGGCCATGGCCCTGTTCGCCCTGCCCGCCGCGGCCGGGCTCTCGGCGGTGGCGCCCGACCTGGTGGCCCTCTTCGCCGGGGCGGAATTCGGGGCGGCGCGCGCCTCTCTGCGCGTCACGGCCTGGCTGGTGCCGGTCGTGGGGCTGTCTAATTTCCTGCAGATGCAGGTGCTCATACCTACCGGGCGGGAGCGGCGCATGCTCCTGTCGTTCGGCCTGGGCGCCGCGGTCGGCGGCGCCGCCTGCGCGCTCCTGATCCCCGGCCTGGGCCACGTGGGCGCGGCCGTGGGCATGCTGGCCGCCGAGGCCGCCGTGGCCGTGGCGCACCTGGCCCTGGCCGGCCGCGGGGCCTTGGCCGGCATCGCCGTCGCCAAGGACGGGCTCCGCTACCTGAGCGGCTCGGCGGCCTGCTGGGCCGCCGCCTCCGGAGTCTCCGCCCTGATGGCGCCCGGTGCCGCGCGGCTGGCCGCCGCCTCCGCCGCCGGCGCGGCGACCTACGCCGCCTGGCTCCTAATAAGCGGCGACGAGCTGGCGCGCGAAGCCCTGGGGCGGGTCCTGGCCGCCGTAAAAAGACCTAAGGAAAACACGTGAAACGAGCCTGCATCATATCGCCCAACGGCGTGTCGGACGTAGGCGGGGTAGAGCGGGTCATGCTCTACGCCGCGCGCGCCCTGGCCGAGGGCGGCTATCGCGTACGCATCCTGGACCGCGCCCGCCTGGAGCGCTCGGCCCTGGGCCGCCTGAGCCGGCCGCTAAGGCGCGGCCCCCTGGGCTACGTCGCGGAGAGCGCGGCGTTGTCCCTCCTGGCCGCCGCCACGGCTAAGGAGGGCGAGCTCCTTATCGGCAACGGCTTCTCCGCGTTCCTGGCCCCCGCGGACATCCTCTTCTGCCACGGCTCCATGCGCGGCTTCCGCTTCGCGGTCAAGGGCCGGCGCTCGGCCGGCTGGCGGCCGGAGGAGCTCCTGGAGGCCGCGGCCGGACGCCGCGCCAAGCTCCTGGCGGCGGTATCGCGCCGGGCCGGGCGCGAATGGGCCCGCATGTACGGGGCGCCGGCTTCCCGCATCCGCGTCCTGCAGAACACGGTGGACGACGGCGCCTTCCTCCCCGACGGCGCGCGCCGCGCCCCGGGGCCCGTCCGCGTCCTATTCATCGGCAGGCTGGGACACGCCAAGGGCGTAGATAGGATCGCCCGCGTCGCGGAGCTGAGCGACGGCGGAGAGCTTCAGTTCGTCGTCGCCGCTCCAGCGCGGGTCAACGTCGGGGAGCTTGAGTGTATGCCGGGGATCGAATGGCGGATCGGCGTCAAGCTCGACGAGCTCCCGGCGCTGTACCGCTCCTGCGACGTGATGTACCTGCCCTCGCGCTACGAGGGCTTCGAGATGGTTAGCCTGGAGGCGCTCTCCTCCGGCCTGCCGGTGGTGGGTAGCCGCGTGGGCGGCGTGGCCGAGCTGGCGGCGGAGGGCTTTCCCGGGGTCTATCCGGTGGACGCTGACCGGCCCGAGGCGGCCCGCGCGGCGATCATGGCGGCGGCGGCGGACTGGCGGGAGCCCGAGCGCAAGGCGCTCCTGCACCGCGCCTGCGCCGAACGCTACGGCCTGGCCGCCTGGGGGCGGCGCCTACGGGAGCTGGCGCGCGATGCCCGCTAGCCTAGGCCCCGTAAGCGTGGTGGTGCCCAGCTACGGCCGGGCCGCCCTCCTTCCCCTGACTATCCCCAGCTACCTGCAGGATGTCTGCGGCGAGCTCATCCTGGTGGACGACTGCTCGCCGGACGCCACCGAGCGGGCGGTCGCGGCCCTGGCGGCCGCCGACCCCCGGGTGCGCTATATCCGGAGCGAGCGCAACCTTAAGCAGACCCACGCCAAGAACCTGGGCATCAAGGCCGCGCGCTTTCCCCTGATCTTCTTCGGGGACGACGACAGCCTGCTCCTGCCCGGCTCGCTTGAGCGGCTCCTTAAGACCATGGAGGAGTCGGGGGCTGACATCGTGGGGGCCAGCGCCCCGTACATGGAGACGGAGGAGGACGCCGCCGACCCCATCGCCTTCGCCGCTAGGCGGCCCCGGCTCACGGGCCCGCTCGTGGAGCCGCGCAAGCTCCATTGCCATTTCGACGCGGCCGCGGACGGCTACCTGGAGGCGCCCTTCGTGCACGCGGCCTTCCTCTGCCGGGCCGGGCTGGCGGCGCGCATCGGCTTCGACGAGGGCTACGAGGGCAACTGCTACCGCGAGGAGACGGATTTCCTGATCCGGGCGCGGGCGGCCGGGGCCAAGATCGTATACGAACCGCGGGCGGTGCAGGCCAACCTGCCGCGGAGCATGGCCGGCGGCGGCGCCCACGGATCGGGTTCGTTCGTCCTGCGTAAGCTGCGCTACTTCCATCAGGCGGCCTGCAACAACGCGCGCTTCCTAAAGAAGAACGGCCGCGAGCTCAATAAGGCCCTGGGATTGTCCTTGCCGGCCTGGCTCCGCCACGCCCTGTTCCTGGCGGACGTAGCAGGCGTCATCGTAAGCTATCCCCTGCGCAAGGCGGCCCGGCTTGGGCGTTAAGGCGCTGTACCTCCGCGGCGGCGCGGTCCGCGGCGTCTACGGCGGGGCGGACGTGGTCTCCGCCTCCGTCTACGCCGCGCTGGAAGGCTTCTTCGGCCCCGACGGCGTGCGCGGCATCTATATGGACGAGCTCGAGGGGCGCCCGGGGCGCCTCAAGTCCCTGGGGCGGGCGCTGGCCGGCCGCTTCCCGCTCTATGCCCCGGCCGCCTACGCCGAGCTTGAGCGCGGCCTAGAGGACGGGGCGGGCCTCCTCTTCGTGGACCAATCCGTCTACGGGGCGGCTTGCCGCGAGGCCAAGGCCCTGAACCCGCGCTGCGCCGTGGCCGCGCTGTTCCATAACGACGAGCGGCGCTACCTTTTACGGAGCGCGCTCCGCGGGGGGGCGGCGGCGGAGCTCCTGAAGCTGCCGGCGGTCGTTCGTGCGGAGCGCGCCGCGATGGAGCGCGCGGACCTGGCCATCGCCCTGTCCGCCCGCGACGCTGACGAGCTGGAGCGGGACTACGGCCGCCGGCCGGAGCTGATCCTGCCGCCCATGGTGCCCGACCGCCGGCCGGCGCCCAAGGCTTACCGCCAGGGCGAGCCGCGCTACCTCTTCGTGGGCTCGGCCTTTAAGCCCAACGTAGAGGCGGCGCGCTTCCTGGCGCGCCGGGTCATGCCGCTGGTGCCCGGCAGCCTAACCGTGGCCGGGCGCGGCTTCGACGCCTACGCGGCGGAGCTGGGCTCCGCGCGGGTGCGGGTGCTGGGCTTCGTGGAGGACTTGGACGGCCTGTACGCGCGGGCGGACGCGGTGGCCTCTCCCGTGCCCTGGGGCTCGGGCATCAAGGTCAAGACGGCGGAGGCCTTCATGTACGGCATGCCCTTCGTAGGCAGCCCGGAGGCCCTGGAGGGCTATGACGCGCCCGCCGCCGGCGCCCGCACGGCCCGCAGCCCGGCGGACTACGCCCAGGCCCTGACGGAGCTCCGCGATCCGGAGCATTACGCCGCCGCAGCCGCGGCCGCCCGCAGCTACTACCTAAGATCGCTTTCCCCGGCGGCGGGAGGCGCGCTACTTACGGACGCCTTAAGGCGGATCCTAGGCGACGGGATTGTATAGGGGTGAAATGTATGGTATTTCACGATAGTATTAAACGCGATCTAAGAAGGACTTCCGTTATCTACTACCCGGCAGCGCGCTGCGGCCGCGTCGGGCGGGGCGGGATGATAGACCTCTACGGCGGGGAGAAGCGGTCCCCCGCGAAAAAACCGTCGTATCGACGGTAGGCAGCCACGCGCCCGCGGCATACCGCTGGTAGGACGAAAATCAAGTTGATATACGGTACGAATCCAATTGGAAATTCCTAAGAATCAAGTTGATTTCGCGTCGGATCCAATTGGATCCGTACCATGATCCAATATGGATTTTGCATATAATGCAAGTTAAAAAACGGGCGACCGCGCCGATACGCGGTCGCCCGGGGCCATTAGGTCGGGCGGGGGCTTAAGCTATAGAGACGGGGGCGGGCAGGGCGGCGGTCTTAACGTCCTTGCCGTTGGGGCTGGTGCGGATAAGCATGACGTACTGGCCCGGCTCCAGCTCCGGCGGCACCTGCGCGATCACGGTGCCGGGCATCACGGCGGCGTACTTGGCCGCCCGATGCTCGGCGCCGTTCTTGTACCAGACGCCCAGGTCGTCGCGGTCCTTGTCGAACTTCAGGCGCTGGCCGTTCAAGGTCAGGTAGTCGCCCCGCTCGGCGCTCAAAGGCTCGCCGCTAGAGGCGGAGACCGCCCGTATCAGGACGGGGGCCTGCTTGTCGTAGATGGCCCCCCGCTCCACCGCGGTCTCCTTGGCCAGGAGCTCCTCCTCGACCTTATTGGCCCTGAAATGCAGCCTGATGTCGTGCCCGTGGGCCTTATCGCCGTACATAAAGGGCTGGTCGGGCTCTTGGAAGGTGCCGCAGGCGCAGAGATAGAAGGAGCCGAAGGGGAGCTTCACGACCTCGCCGGCCGCCAGGGCCTTGCGAAGCTCCATCCAGAGGAGCTCGATCACGGCCAGGGCGTCGGGCAGGGTAATGGTGGTGCGTCCGTCCGCCAGGCGCCGTAAGAGCCCCCGGTAGTCTACGGTAGACGAATATTCGGTGTGGACCACGAAGGGCTTGTCGCAGGTGCGCAGGTTATTCTTAACCGCGCTTATATGTA
>CALKWG010000220.1 GCA_938004315.1 uncultured Spirochaetaceae bacterium | reverse complement strand
CCGCGTCTTCGATCTTGGCCATCTTGGCCTTGGCTTTCTCGGTCATCGGGCTAGCGTCCGGCCTTCAGGCATGCGGCGAGCGCGGCCGGGGCCGCCCGGTACGAGGCGCCGCCCGCCGCCGGAGCGGATGTCTAAGCGGGCCGCCACGTTCATTGCGCCCCCCAGAAGGCTTCGGCCTCGCGCATGAATTGGGCGCTGCGTTCGGCCCAAAGCTGTCCGTGGTTCAAGCCGTCGAAGCGACGTAGCTCGAGCTCGGGCCTCAGCGCCTTGAGTAGGCGTATGGTTTTCTTAAGCATGCCCTCCTCTTTTGATCCGTACCAATAGACTATCTTGCCGGGAACCTCGCCGAGGGACGGGCGCGCTCGGTAGCCGAAGGCGGAGCGTTGCACTCGCTCGCAGCTACGGTCGCTCATGCGCGAGCACGTTTCGATCGCGTCGGCGGCGATCGGCGCCATGTAGCCGCGCCTAAGCGCCTTCCGCGCGAACCCCTCCTTCTTTAGCGAACGATTTTGCCGACGGCGTACGGCGATAGCCATGGCGACGAAAGCCTTGCCGGCCGGCGAGCCCGGGCCAGCGTCCAAGATGGTATGCTCGAACCTCAGGCCCTCCCTCGACAGCAGTTCCATCGCTACGGTAGCGCCTAGAGAGACGCCTATGAGGGCGAAGGCTCCGCCTCCGTGATTCGAGGAGATGTAAGAGGCGATAGCGTCGGCCTCCGCCTCGACGCTTTCGAACTCCGATTGCCCGTCCGGATCCATGCCGCCGAGGGCCGGTACGACGAGCCGGAATCGCCCTTCCCATGCGTCGATATAGGGGCGCCAGCTACGCCAAGACGTACCGTAACCATGGATGAGCACGACGACCGGCCCGTCGGCCCGGCCGAACTCATGGATGCGCATGGCCTCTCCTTCTTTCGGCTCGCGTTAGGCGGCCTTTTTATTGAGCATATATCCGACGCCACGTCGGATATATGCATAGTATCCGACATACTGTCGGAAATCAAGCCCTTGAACGATACCGTCCCCTTTGCCACTTCGAAGGCCGCCCTCGCTTGACCCGTGCCGCCGGCACCACTATGCTGGCCCGGCGCCCCGCGGCGCGGAGGGGATCATGGAACGGGCCGCCCAAAGGCCGATATTCATAGGTTTATCCTCGTTCCAGGCCTTGGCCATGTTCAGGCGGGGTATTTTCTATACCTTCCTGGCGGTGTACCTCCGCGCGAACCTGGGGCTCTCCGTTACGGAGACGACGCTTTTCGAAACCATCCCAATGGTCTTGAACGTCCTCTTCCAAGCCCTGGTCTGGGGTAGGCTCACCGACAGGCTACAGAAGCGGCGCAGCATGATCGTGGCGGGCGAGCTACTCGCGGGCCTCGGGCACCTAGCCATGTGGTATCTGCACGCCCGGGCGCCTGACGGCCGGCAGTCCGGCTGGGTCATCATCGCCGCGCTCGGCGTCATCGAGATCAGATCGGAAGAGCGTCGTGTAGGGAAAGAGTGTAGATCTCGGTGG
>CALKWG010000219.1 GCA_938004315.1 uncultured Spirochaetaceae bacterium | reverse complement strand
GGCGCCGTCGACGCTCACCGTCGCGTCGCGAACGCGCTGCACCACTGCCTTCATAGAGACTCTCCCGTTAAAAACGATGTATCGCGACGCCGTCTAGGTAGAATCCGGCGGTAGCGGCTGACGAAAGGCGCGGGAGCCCCAGGGCCTCTACCGCCTCGCCGCCCT
Organism: uncultured Spirochaetaceae bacterium; assembly: GCA_938004315.1. Lineage (GTDB taxonomy): Bacteria > Spirochaetota > Spirochaetia > Treponematales > UBA12059 > DAIPLR01. The sequence continues at coordinate 8,071 of CALKWG010000219.1, read as the reverse complement.
GCAGCGACGCCTCGAAGGGCAAGCGAACCTGGACGATGCCTTCCAAGCGCCGGCGCCCGTCATGGTAACCGACGAGGAGCTCGAAACGTGTGAAGCCCGGACCGCTTTCGACGTTCGCCGCCAGGCCCCGCCAGGCTACGGCTACCCCTTCGTAGAGGGCCGGCTGCTTAGAGACTTCGTCGAAGCCGAATTTATCGGGCAGGCTCAGGAAACTCGGCTCTCGGGCGTAGCGCGCCAGAATATCAGCCTTAGCCTTGACCGCGTCGCTGGCGTTCGAAAGCTTGATTCGATTCACCTCGACCAAGGCGGCCTCGTCGCGATAGGCCAAGAAGAGCTCCTTGGCGCGGTCGAAGGCGTCGAGCGCTTCTCTCTGCGTGAGGACGAAGCTGAAGCCGCCCTGGGCGCCGACCGGGTCCCGCCGCTCGGCGTCGCTCAAGCTGACCTCCGACACGCCCGGACGTATCGGCCTGGCCGCCTCGGCCAAGCGCCCCGCCAGGGGCCAGAGGAGCGTCGCCGCGCCTATCGCCGCGGCGACGGCGGCGACGGCGACGATAGGCGCCGCGCTCCGCTTCGGCCTAGGATACAGCGCCTTGAGGCTTTTGGTCGAAGCCGGATCGCTATCCGAGGCGGCGCAGGCGCGCATATACGAAAGGCCCTTCTTGGCCAGCGGGTCGCGCGGGTTGCGCTCGAGGGCGTCGATATAGAGCTGGATCGCCTTGTCGCCTTCGCCGCGGCGTATGTACACGGCGGCGAGGCCGGCGGCTACGTCGGCATCCCTGAAGTCGAGCTGCTGGGCGCGGCGGAAGCACGAATATGCCCCGCCTAAGTCCTCGCGATGGAGGTAGGCGCTCCCTAAGAGATAGGCGTAGCGGGCCGACTCGCGATAGAGCGAGGCCAATGGCTCGAGGAGGTCGATGAGCTCCCGCCATCGACGGCGCGCGTAGAGTCGTTCAGCCTCTTCGAGGGGGTTGGCTGCCACGGCTTTAGTAGCCGGCCTTCCGCTCCTCGAGCCGCTTCAAGAGCGACTCGAACGCGGCCAGCTCGTCGGCACCCGGAGGGACGTCGGCGGCCAAGGCCGCGTTGATGGCGTCGAGGAGCTTCCTGGCGGCGATGAGGTCGGCCATCATATCCAGGCTCGGGGCTATGGCTATGGTACCCGTCGGCGAGGCCTCGGCCGGACGGGCGGCCGTGGCCGAGGCGTAGGCGCCGGGCGTCGCCGCGGACAAAAGGACGGCGATGGAGCGGCGCTCGCCGCCGCGCAGGGTCCGCGGCTCGAAGTACAGGGCCAGCGCGCTATCGTTGATCGAATACGGCATCAGGGTGAAGCCGCGCGACGCGTTGACGTCCATGGCCCAGGCGGCGTCCGAGAGGCGTTTCCAGTTGGCCGCGACGACCCGGTCGGGCCTGGCCGCCGGCGCGTGGAACGGCAGGTAGAGCGCGGCGCCCGAGCCGGGGCTGACGATATGCCGCTCTTCGTAGTCGCCGGCGAGCAGGGTCTCCCCCGACAAGACGCCGGCGCTCGGCAGGACGAAGTGCGAGCCCTCGCGCTCGCCGAGCCAGGTATCCAAGAGGTAGCGGAGCCCGACCTGCATGTCGCGGTCGGAGATATTCTCGATCTCGAAGCTGACGGCTATGCCGTCGGCCGCCGAGGCGCCGGGCGAGGTCGCGAACTCTATGCGCTGCCTGACGACGGCGGTCGACGAGCGGTAGCTGATCAAGGCGGCGCCCTGCTCAGTACTGACGGTTACCCTGAATTCAGGCGCTTCGCCGAGCCGGATCGCGCGCTGATCCAGGTAGAGCGTCGGGAAGCTGGTGCGCGCCTCCTTGTCGTCGAGAAGGGCGACGAACTGCCGCCTCGCGACGTCGGCCATGTAATGAACGGTAAAGCGTCCGTTGCGCGGGTCTATGCGCACGCGCATGCGACCGCTCGAGAGCTCTTGGGCCCCGGCGGCCGAGGCGGCGATGAGGAAGGTCAGTCCGATGGCGAGTATGCGACGGTTCATTTCTGGCTCCCGCTGGCCGCGTTCAGGGCTTCGAGATAGAAGGCGACGAGCTCGAGGCCGCGCTCCTTCATGAGGAGGAGCGCTTCGCGCTCGGCGAGTCCTTGGCCGTCGGCCGGCTGCCCGGTCGCCGGCTGAGCGGAGGCCGCCTTCGCCGAGGCCAGCTCGGCCTCGAGGCCGCGTATACGCTCGTCCCGCGCGCGTAGCTGCGTAGCCAGGTCGTCCATAGAGCGCTTGAGGCCGGCGAGCTCCTCCTCTAAGGAGAGCTGGGCCTGGGCCGTGCCGGTCTTCACCTCGCCGTAGCGGCGCTGATATACCGCTAAGGCCTGCTCGTAGGCCCGTTCGCGGCGCTGGAACTCCTCGACGACGCGGAGGGATTCCTCATGGCTCCATTTAAGGAGGGTTAATAGCTCGTCCTCGCGGTATTTAAACTGGACGAGGGCGATCCGGTAACGGGCGGCCTCGGCCTTGACGTGGTCGGGGAAGCGCTCGAGCATGCCGCGGTACAGCTTGTCGGCCTCGGGCAGGCGCCCTAAGGCGTAGAGGCTCTCGGCGGCCCAGAAAAGGGCGGCGCCCGCGTACTCCCCGTCGGGGTTCGCCGCGTTATACGCGTTGAGCGCCAGCACGGCGCGTTCGTAGTCTTCGAGCAGGTATGCCACGCGGCCTCGCTGATAGCTCAGCTCGGCGACGCGCGGATGCGAGGGGAAGTTCGCCAGGAACAGATCGATAGCGCGATCCGCCGCGCGCGCGTCGCCTAAGGCCAGCTGGGCCATGGCCGACCAGTACGCCCCCTCCGCGCGGAGGCCGCCGGCGCCGGCGTCCAGGAACAGCCCGTCGAAGAGCGGGACGGACTCGGCATAGCGGCCCTGGGCGAATAGCTCGATACCGCGCCTGAGAGTCTCCGCCTGCGGCGTCGCCTGCGGCGTCGCCTGCCCGAAAACGGCCCCCATGGCCGCGAGCGCTATGGCTGCCGATATCGCGAGGCGTTTTCCGTTCATAGCCACCGTCCTTCCACCGTTTTATTCTCGGAACATTTATAGCAGTACTAGAGGCTCCTACGAGAGGGCCTCGCGGACCAGGGCCGCCGGGTCGGCTGCGCCGAAGAAGGCGCTGCCCATGACCAGGGCGTCTGCGCCGCGCGCTATGGCCTCGCGCGCGTTGCCGCCGTGGATGCCGCCGTCGATCTCTATCATATACGACAAACCGCGCCTTTCGCGCTCGGCCTTGAGGAGCTCCAGCTTATCCAAAGAGCTCGGTATCATGGACTGCCCGCCGAAGCCCGGGTTGACCGACATGACGAGCACGAGGTCGACGTAGGGCAAAAGTTCGGCCAGGGCGGCGACCGGCGTGGAGGGGACGATGGAGACGCCGGCCAGCTTACCCGCGTCGCGTATGCGCTGCGTCAGCCGGTGGGCGTGTATCGAGGCCTCGAGGTGGAAGGTGATCGCGTCGGCGCCGGCGGCGACGAAAGGGTCGACCAGGGACTCCGGCTCGACGGTCATCAGGTGTACGTCGAAGAAGAGGCCGCTGCGCTTACGCAGGTCGGCGACCATCTTAGGGCCGAAGGTGAGGTTGGGGACGAAGCGGCCGTCCATGACGTCTAAATGCAGCCACGGCGCGCCCGCCCGCTCGACGAGGGCCAAGGCGGGTCCCATGTCGGCGAAATCGGCTGACAGCACCGAGGGGGCGATGAGGGGCGTCTTCATGTCCCGATAGTACCATGGCGCGGAAGGCTCGCGCAACGCGCGCTCGCGCAACGCGCGCTCGCGCAACGCGCGCTCGCGCGGGCGTGGCCGCGCGGCGTGCGAGGGGGCGCGTTTGCGATAGGCCGCAAAATCCGCGGTAAAACGCATATTCATTGACTAGTCTCGCGTAATTCATGTACAATCAAAAAGATCTTCGAGCATGCGGAACACAAAGAAGCTACATGGCCGACCAGCAGGGCGTTGACGCGCTCCTTGAGACAAGCTATTCACTCCTCGCCTCGCTGGACCTCGACGCGGCCCACGCCAAGCTCGAAGAAGGACTGTCGCTCGACTTCGAGCACCCCGAGCTTATCTGCGCCTTGAAGCACGCGCGCTGGTGGCAGGACTCGGCCAAGCGCATCGAGGCCCGGACCGACCCTTTGGAGGGGGGCGACCTCTGCATGGCCCGGCTCCGCGCCTTCCAGGACTTCGCCGGCCGCATCTGCGCCCCGGTAGAGCGCCCCGCCCTCGCCTTCAAGCACTATGCCTGCGGCTTGGCCCTGTCGCGATACCGCCAGCTGGAGTTGCCCGGCGAGACCCCGGATCCGGAGTTGGCCATACGCCTAGGCAAGGCCCTGAAGGGGCTCGGGGATTACGAGGCGGCGGTCGCGACCTTCGAGAAGGCGGCCAAGCTACGCAAGGACGACGCGGCACTCCTTTCGGAGCTGGCCGATTGCTACGGCTTGATCGGCGAGACGCGCATGAGCAAGGCGCTCTTCAGGGAGGCGTTCTTCATCAACCCCCAGCGGGTCGACCTGGCCGGCGTCGAGTCGGAGAGCGTGCGGCGCCTGGCCGCGAAGGCCATGGAGCACGCGCAGGGCGAGCACGAGGCGGCCGAGTGGATCCCGGTCTACGGCGAGCTCCTCGCCGTCTTCTCCGTCAAGCGCGAGCTCAAGCCCATGGAGATAAGCCGCATCAAGCAATCGATCTATGAAATGGAGACCGAGCTGGCCTCGGACGGCTCGCGCCGCGCCGTGCTCCTGCCCCGTCTCATCAACCGATACTTCTGGCTCGCCGACTGCTACGTGAGCCGCCGCGAACCCAAGGAGCGCATCGACGAGCTCTTGCTCAAGATCAAGCTCCTGGATCCGAACGTGTATAAGCTGTACATCGCATAGCCACAGGAAGAGGAGAACCGATATGGCCGAATCGCCGATAGCTAAGAAACTGCAAGAGCTCCTGAACGAGGAGAAATGGACCCGCGCCACCTTATCCGGCTATACGGTCAATCAGATCAAGGAGCTCGACGCGCTGTTCCACGAGGCCGCGCGCGAGAAGGCCCTCGACGAATTCAAGGAAGTATGCGAGGAGCACCTCGGCCATAGCAAGAACTCCATCGCCGCCCTCTACCTCTCCGGCATCATAGGCCTCTCGCGCCAGCAGATCGACGACTCGAACATGGTGGCGCTCATCAACATCTTCGCCGACAACCGCAAGTGGGCCGTCGTCGAGTACATCTGCGCCCGCATGCTGGACTACGGCGAGAACCGCAACGCGCTGAGCCGCCTGGCCGAGTGCTACGAGAACGAGGAGAAGGTCGACGAGATGTACGCCGCCTGGGAGCGGCTCGTGCGCGTCGACTACGAAGAGGCCGACATCGTCAAGCTGATCGCCGAGAAAAAGGAGAAGGACGGCGACCTCGAGGGCGCCGTCGAATACTACCGCAAGGCGCTCAACCGCTACATCAACAAGTCGCTTTTCTCCAACGCCAAGGAGGTCTGGGCCAAGCTCATCGAGCACGCCCCGGCCGACATCGACTTCTTCCTGCACGCCCAGCGCAAGATAGCCAAGCAGATATCCGAGGATAAGGCCGCCCTGCTCCTCACCGAGCTCTATAAGCGCTACAAAGCCGTGGGCGACTGGGACACGGCCCTCTCGCTCCTGAAGACGATCATCGACTACGACGACCGCAACCCGCAGATGCGCAAGGAGATCGTCGAGGTCTACAAGGCCAAGTACGCCGGCCATAGCTACGTAGACGAGTACATCCGCATCTCCAACCTCTCACAGGGCTATCGCAACCTGCACGAGGCCATAGCCGACTTCGAGAAGCATATCGCCTTCGACGTGGGCAACTTCGTATTCCACCGCAGCTGGAACATCGGCCGCATCAAGGCCATCAAGGGCGACGACATCACCGTCGACTTCGCCAAGAAGCGCGACCACCATATGGGCCTCAAGATGGCGGTCGAGAGCCTCGTGACCCTGTCCAAGGACCATATCTGGGTGCTCAAGGCCATCTGGAGCAAGGACAAGCTCCACGATAAGGTGAAGGAAGACATCGCCTGGGCCTTGGTCACCATCATCCGCAGCTTCGACAACCGCGCCGACATGAAGCGCGTCAAGGCCGAGCTCGTGCCCTCGGTGCTGAGCGCCAGCGAGTGGAATAGCTGGAGCGCCAAGGCCCGCGACCTCCTTAAGACCGATAGCCGCTTCGGCAACGCCTCCGATTCGGTGGGCACCTATATCGTCCGCGACCGCCCGCTCTCCTTCGAGGAGAAAATCTATAATCAGTTCAAGGCGCAGAAGACCTTCTTCGCCCGCGTGCAGGACGCCCGCACCTTCCTGGAGAGCGGCGATCCCGACTCCGAGCTCTTCGCCGAGATGACGGCCTACTTCGCCGGCTACGTGAAGTCGTATTCCCAAGTGAACGAGAACGTCCTAGGCTCCTACCTGTTCTTGAAGGAGCTCGCCGCCAAGAAGAGCCACCTCAAGGGGTCGGTCCAGGCCAGCTTCGCCGAGCTCATGGGCGAATGCGACGACGTCGTAGGCGTCTACCTGGCTATGAAGGACGCCGAGCTCAAGCGCTCGCTCCTCCTCAACATCAAGGCCGTGATGTCCGACTGGGCGGAGATCTACGCCAAACTCTTCCCCTACGCCTTGAACAAGTCCATCGTGGAAACCCTGCTCGCCGCCGGCGAGGTCGAGCGCCTGCAGGACATCGTGGTCTCCATCATCGAGAACTACCGCGACCACCGCGAAGCCTTCGTCTGGATCGTCAAGAACCTCTGGGACGAAGATTGGGTGAAGGCCATAGGGATGCCCTTCGACAAGGTGCTGTTCACGCTGATCCACATCCTGGACATCAGCTTCAAGGAGATCGAAAACCACCGCGACACCGCCGAGAACAAGCGCATCAACAAGCAGGTCGACGCCATCCTCTTCAAGGAAGGCCGCCTGGAGGCTCACCTGGACGAAGCCGACAAGGACACGATCGAGCGCATCTATACCCTCGTCATGGACGTTAAGGACCTCGATCCGGCCATGAAGCTGCGCCTGCGCAAGCGCATCGCCGAGCGCCATCCCGACTTCCAGTTCCCCGACGAGGAAGAGAAGATCGTCGTGTCGCGCGGGCTCATGGTCACCGCCTCCAAGTACGAGGAGAAGACCAAGCTCCTGGCCAAGATCATGGGCGAAGACGTGCCGGCCAACCAGAAGGAGATCGCGTACGCGCTTTCGCTCGGCGACCTCCGGGAGAACGCCGAATACAAGGCGGCCAAGGAGAAGCAGGACGAACTGAACGCCAAGGTCGGCAAGCTGAAGAACGAGATCGACCGCGCTCAGATCTTCGACCCCGGTTCGATCAGCGTCGGCAAGATCGCCTTCGGTACGACCGTGCAGCTCCGTAACGAGCTGGACGGGGTTGACGAGGAGTACACCATACTCGGCCCCTGGGAATCCGATCCGACCAAGCACGTGATCTCGTACCTGTCGCCGCTGGGCAAGCGGCTCTTGAACCATAAGCCCGGCGACAAGCTCAAGTTCAGCATCCACGACAGGCAGTTCAGCTACACGGTCCTGTCCATCAAGGAAGCCGTCATTTCATAAAGCCCGAAGGGGGGCGCCATGCCTACGATAGCCCGATTTCAAACTGCCGGCGGCCGCGTCCGCCGCGCCCCCGGCCTCCGGGCCGCGTTGACGCTCGGGGCCGTCCTGGCCCTCGCGGCGGCGCTTCCCCTCGCCGCGGCCGCCCAGGCGACGAGCCGTAGCGACATCGTCGTGCTCCTGGATTCCTCCAGGAGCATGCTGCCCTATTATTCTCAGGTGGTCGACTTCGTCGTCACCGGCGTGCTCAGGGACTACGCACGATCGGGCGACTCGTTCCATCTACTCTCGTTCTCGGACAACGCCCAGCTCGAAATAGCGCAGCCCCTGCGCACCCAGGCCGACGTCCAAAGCGCTTTGGCCAGGCTATACCTGCTCTACCCCGTAGCCAAGAGCACCGACTTAGTCGGCGCCCTGCGCTACCTCCTGCAATACTTGGCCAAGCTGCCGGAGGCCGAGATCGGAAGAGCGTCGTGTAGGGAAAGAGTGTAGATCTCGGTG
>CALKWG010000218.1 GCA_938004315.1 uncultured Spirochaetaceae bacterium | reverse complement strand
GGCGCGAGTATGCCGGTGAGCATCTTGATGGTGGTGGACTTCCCCGCCCCGTTGGGGCCGAGGAAGGCGACGACCTCGCCCTCCTCGACCTCGAAGCTAACGCCCCGGAACGGCCTCGACGGCCCGGATCTTGGGCCGTATCATGCCCCGAAGGGCGGCGAAACGCCCCTCGGGGCGCGTACGGAGTGAGAAGGTTTTCGTGAGCTGATCGGCCTCGATGACGGCCATGGCAGCCTCCCGCGTATACGGGGCCGCCGGAGCGCGACTCTGCGCGACGGTAAGAGCGCCTAAGCATAGGCGCGAGGCGGACGGACCCCGAAGGCGATCGAGACTCCGTCCTCGGGCTTTTATCCCGTGGGTGTCGCGGCCGGACACGCGGCCGCCGGCGCCGCTCGGTCTCGGCCTCCGGATCCGCGGCTTGCATGCGCGCGGCCCGGGCGGAACCCTAGGCGCCCTCTCGAAAGTATAATAATTGCACGATACCGAGCGCGGGCCGGCGCGTCAATAGGAGGGCCGCGCGCGCCGCCGATCCCGGTGGACGATTCGCCCGCGTCGTCGTATCATGTTCGGCGTTATGCACGAACCGACGCAGGCCGAATTGGCGACCGGGCTCAGGGCCTCGGCCCAGGCCATCGTGAGCGCCTCGGTAGAGGCCCAATATAAGGCGGAACCCGCTTGGGAGCGTTACGGCGAAGCCGGCCGCCGCAAGGCGATGGCCGACGCGGCGGAGAACCTCTCGTACCTCCTGTCCGCCTTCGAGCTCGACGAGCCCAGGCTCCTCACCGACTACGCCGCGTGGCTATCCTCGCTCTTCGAGAGCCTGGGCTTGCCGCCGGGCGCCGCCGAGAGCTCGCTCTACGCGCTGGCCGACGCGGCCGAGTCGGCGATGGGGCCGGCCGCCGGCGCGGCGCTCAAGGCCTTCATAGGCGCCGCGGCCGAGGCGCGCGAGGCGTTCGCCGACGCCGCAGGCATGGGCGGCCCCGGCCCGCTGGCGGAGCCATACCTATCGCGGCTCTTAGCCGGCGACCGCAAGGGCGCCATCGCCTACGTCGAGGGCCTACGGCGCGACGGCATGGCCATCAAGCGCATCTACCTGGACGTATTCGCGCCGGCCCAGCGGGAGCTCGGCTGGCTTTGGCAGAGCAACCGCATCTCGGTCGCCCAGGAGCACTACGGCACGGCCGTCACGCAATTGGCGATGGCCGGGCTCTACCCCGAGCTTTTCTCCGGCGCCAGGCGCGGCCGGAGCATGGCGGCCGCCTGCGTAGGCGGGGAGCTCCACGAGCTGGGCATACGCATGGTGGCCGACTTCTTCGAGATGGAAGGCTGGGACAGCCGCTACTACGGCGCCAACGCCCCCGGCCGCGACCTGGCGCGCTCCCTAGCCGCGGAGCCGCCGGCCCTCCTCTGCCTCTCGGCTACCCTATCGGTCAACGTCCGGGCGCTGGCCGAGACCGTAGCAGCGGTCAAGGCCGAGCCGGCCTTGTCGGGCCTGCCCATCATCGTCGGCGGCCGACCCTTCGCCGTGGCGCCCGGACTCTGGAAGGAAGTCGGCGCGGACGGGACGGCTGCGAGCGCCGAGGAGGCCCTGGCCCTGGCCGACGAGCTCGTCGGGGAAGCGCCTTGAGCGGCGGCGCGGCCCTCGCCTGCGACTCGGGCGCTATCGTCAGGCGCGTGCTCCGCGACGACCTGGGCGCCTTCGGGCCGGAGGCGATCGGCAAGCCCTTCCCCCTGACCCTGGAGCGCGACAGCTTCCGCAAGGGCCTGGACTTCGTAGCCGAGGCCAGGAAGAGCGGCGCCGCCTTCGACTACGAGCTGACCGTAGCGACGGCGGAGGGCCCGCGGGCCCTGCACTTCGCCGCGGCGGTCGACGGCGAGGGCTTGACCATAGTCTGCGAGCGGGAGCCGTCCAAGCTATACGGCGCCTTCGAGGATTTGGCCGCCGCCCTGGCGGAGCGCGTCGACCTTGAGCGGGGGCGCGAGCGCGAGCGCGCCCGAGCCGAGGCCGAACGCGAGCAGGTCTCGTTCGAGTCGGTCGCCGCCTTGAACAACGAGCTGGTCGACATGCAGCGGGAGTTGGCGCGCAAGAACGCGCGGCTCAAGGAGCTGTCGGAGCTCAAGGACCGCTTCGTCGCCATGGCCGCCCACGACCTACGCTCGCCGCTCACCGCCGTCGCCATGTACGCCGATTTCCTCATGGGCGAAGCCGGCCGCGACGATCCGGAGCGACGGCGAGAGTACCTGAAAGTCATCCGCGGCTCGGTCGACTTCATGGTCGGCCTCATAGACAGCCTCCTGGACGTCACGGGCATCGAGGCAGGCGGGCTCGGGATCGACTTGCGGCCGGGCAGCCTCTCCGAGCTGGCGGCCCGCTACGCCGCGCGCATGGCGCCGGTCGCCGAGGCCCGCGGCATCGCCCTGCGCTTCGATTCCGAAGGCCTCCCCGACTTCCTCTTCGACCCGATACGCGTCGAGCAGCTCCTGGCCAACCTGGTGGGCAACGGGCTCAAATTCGTGCCGTCGGGCGGGACGGTCCGGCTCTCGCTCCGCCGCGACGGCGGGGACGCGATCCTGGAGGTACGCGACGACGGGCCGGGCATCGCGCCCGAGGACCAGGTTAGGCTCTTCAGCTACTTCGGCCGCGGCAGCTCCCGGAGCCCGCACGGCGAGCGCTCGACCGGCCTGGGCTTGGCCATCTGTAAGCGCATCGTGGAGGCGCACGGGGGGTCGATACGCCTAGAGAGCGATCCGGGCGATGGGACGACGGTCGTCGTCAGGCTACCGCTCGCGGGCGCGGACGCCTCGGCGCGATAGCGCGCCGGCCGGGGCGCTCGCGGCCCCCGCGGACCGGCGTCGGCCCGCCCCCTAGGCCCGCCAGAACGAGCGGGTGAAGATGATGAGCACGGTGTAGATCTCCAGGCGCCCCAGGAGCATCATGAAGGACAGCCAGCCCTTGATGTAGTCGGGCAGCGGCGCGTAGTTGAGCGCCGGGCCCACCTGGCCGAAGCCCGGTCCTATGTTACCGACGCAGGCCAGTGTCGCACTCAGATCGGAAGAGCGTCGTGTAGGGAAAGAGTGTAGATCTCGGTGGTC
>CALKWG010000217.1 GCA_938004315.1 uncultured Spirochaetaceae bacterium | reverse complement strand
GATGGTGATGCCGCGCTCGCGCTCGAGGTCCATGGAGTCCATGGTGGCGCCCACGCCGTCCTTGCCGCGGACTTCGTGGATCGCGTGGATCTTGCGGCAGTAGAATAGGATGCGCTCGGAGAGGGTGGTCTTGCCCGAGTCGATGTGGGCGCTGATACCGATATTACGCATCTTAGAAATGTCGAAAGCCATGCTCTTGCCTCTGCTTCGCTAAGGTTATAGGACCGCGCGCACGGGGCGTCGTCCTCGAGTTACGTCGTTCTGTACGTGGATCGCGGGGCTCGGCGCCTCACCGACGCGTTCGCGTCGCGGCTAGCGACCGAAGGCGCGGTAGTACGCAAAAAGCGCGGTTGTTTGCAAAACGTACTCGTTGGCGGAGTATAGTGATAAACGACAGGCTATGCAATAGGGCGGTAGCCGCGCCGTAGGCGTCGAAGCGATCCTACGCCGCCGTAGCCGCGCGGATCGTCGTAGTGAGCCAGGCTACCCGCCGGCCTCCTGCGACTGAGCGGGCGCCGAATCTTGTTTCTATAAGTAATTACAATACAACGAATTATGTCAAAATAGCCACTAGCCTAAGCGTCATAAGGGTTGTACAATGCGCGTATCGCCGGGGACGGGCGGCTCGGCAGCGAGGACGCCTGCTCAAAAGCTCGGCGCTTTCGTCCATTTAGGAGGATAGCCATGGACCTTCCCTACGCCGAACCCTATCGCATAAAGACCGTCGAGCCCCTACGCCGTTCCACCCGCGCCGAGCGCGAGGCCTGGATCGCGGAGGCCAAGTACAACCTCTTCAACCTACGGAGCGAGCAGGTCTTTATAGACCTCCTTACCGACTCCGGTACCGGCGCCATGTCCAGCGCCCAATGGGCGGAGATCATGCTCGGCGACGAAAGCTACGCGGGCGCCAGCTCCTACTATAAGCTCAAGGACGCCATCAAGGAGATCCTCGGCTTCGACCACTTCCTGCCCTGCCACCAGGGCCGCGCCGCCGAGAACGTCCTCTTCAGCGCCCTCATCGGCGTGGGCGACGCCGGCAAGGGCAAGGTCGTGCCGGGCAACAGCCACTTCGACACCACCAAGGGCCATATCGAGTTCCGCAAGGCCCACGCCGTCGACTGCACCATCGACGAGGCCTTCGACACCCAGAAGGAGCATCCCTTCAAGGGCAACGTCGACCTCGAGAAGCTGGAGAAGGTCTTCAAGGCCCACCCGCGCGAGGACATCCCCGTCTGCATCCTGACCGTTACCTGTAACAGCTCCGGCGGCCAGCCGGTGAGCATGGAGAATATCAAGGCCGTCTCCAAGCTCTGCAAGAAGTACGGCGTGCCGCTCTTCTTCGACTCCGCCCGCTTCGCCGAGAACGCCTACTTCATCAAGCTGCGCGAGAGCGGCTATGAGAAGAAGACCGTCAAGGACATCGTCAAGGAGATGTACAAGTACGCCGACGGCATGACCATGTCCAGCAAGAAGGACGGCATCGTCAACATCGGCGGCTTCGTGGCCTTCCGCGACCCCGAGCTCTGGCGTAAGGCCAGCACCTTCAACATCATGTTCGAGGGCTTCAACACCTACGGCGGCATGGCCGGCCGCGACATGGGCGCCCTGTCGGTGGGCCTGCGCGAATCCACCGAGTTCGACTACCTGGAGGCCCGCGTGGGCCAGGTGGCCTACCTGGGCCAGAAGCTCACCGAGTACGGCATCGCGGTGCAGCGCCCCTACGGCGGCCATGCCATCTTCGTCGACGCCAAGAAATTCCTGCCCAAACTGCCCGTCGAGCAGTTCCAGGCGCAGACCCTGGGCCTCGAGCTCTATAAAGAAGGCGGCGTCCGCGGCGTCGAGATCGGCACCCTCCTGGCCGACCGCGACCCGGCCACCGGCAAGGAACGCTATCCGGCCCTGGAGCTGCTGCGCCTGGCCATCCCGCGCCGCACCTACACCAACGCCCACATGGACTACGTCGCCGCCGCCCTGGCCAACGTCAAGGAGCGCGCCGCCTCCATAACCAAGGGCTACCAGAT
>CALKWG010000216.1 GCA_938004315.1 uncultured Spirochaetaceae bacterium | reverse complement strand
ATCACCTGGCCAACGTCGTGGACGATCACCTGATGGGCATTACCCACGTGATGCGAGCCCAGGAATGGATACCCTCGGCGCCCCTGCATATGATTATGTACAAGGCCTTCGGCTGGGAGCCGCCCAAGCTCTGCCACCTGCCCATGGTGCTCGGCCAAGACGGCCATAAGCTCAGCAAGCGACACGGCTCCACCGCGGTGGACGAGTTCCGCACCAAGGGCTACCTCAAGGAGGCCCTGATCAACTACGTGGCCATGCTCGGCTGCTCGTACCAGGACGGCCGCGACCTCTTCGCCCTGGACGAGCTGGCCGCGCTCTTCAAGATCGACCATATCAACAAGGCGCCGGCCATCTTCGACTACGTTAAGCTCGAGTGGTTCAACGGCCAGTATATACGCGCCGCCGCCGACGAGGAGCTTTCCGCCATGCTCATGCCCTTCTTAGCCGGCGCGGGCCTCGTCGGCGCCGAGCCCGGCGCGGCGGAGCGGGCGCTCGTCCTGTCGGCCATGCCCCTCGTTAAGGAGCGGCTTAAGTACCTATCCGACGCCCCGGCCATCATGGCCTATCTTTTCAAGGACCCTCCGATCGCCCCGATTGAGGAGTTCATACCCAAGAAGCTCGACGCGGCTCGCGCGCGCGTCGCCCTGGGCCTGGCCAAGGAGCTCCTTCTGGCCGTCGGGGTCGACGACCACGCGGCGACCGAGGCGGCCTTCCGCGCCCGCGCCGAGGCCGAGGGCTTTAAGCTCGGCGACCTCCTTATGCCGCTCCGCGTGGCCGTGACCGGTACCAAGGTAAGCCCGCCGCTCTTCGAGAGCATCAAGCTTATCGGCGTGCCGACGGCCGTCGCCCGCGTCGAGCGCGCGATGGAGGCCCTTTCATGAGCGGCCTCGCCTGGCTTAAACCCGTCGCCAAGCATCTAGCCGGGACGGCCATCCTGGCTGCGGCCGGCTTCCTCGCCTCCGGCTGCGCCGGCGCGCCGGCCGCGGGTCCGACGGACAAGCCCGCCGCCTTCGCGCCCTCGTCCGATGCGCCCGCCCAGGCGCGCGGCGCCAACCCGCTCTCGCCCCGGAGCCTCCCCAGGATGGCCTGGACCTTGACCGCCCCTTCGGGCGCCGTCGCCTTCGTGCAAGGCACCCTGCACTTGGGTTCGGACGCGCTCTATCCCCTGGACCGCGCCGTCACCGACGCCCTCGTCGCCGCCGACCTGGCGCTCGGGGAGCTATCGAGCGCCGATATGGAGCGTTCAACCGGCGTCATCCTGGAGCGCATGTCGTTCTCGCTCTTAAGCCGCGGGCGAACCCTGGACGCCATACTCTCGGCCGAGGACGTCGCCTATCTCAAGGGCGCGCTCGGCGCGGAAGGCTACCGCTTCGTCTCGGTTTACCAACCTTGGGTGGCTTATTCGTATCTGGACGGTATCGTGGCGGCCAAGGCCGGGCTCTCGGCCGAGCGCGGGATCGACGCGGCCTTATACGCCGCCGCGGCCGCCTACGGCAAGGCCGTCGCCGGGCTCGAGAGCATCGAGTCCCAACTGGACGTGCTGGCCGGACCATCGGTGGAGCTACAGACCGCGCTCCTGCGCGATAGCGTGCGCGAGTACCGCTCCAGGCCCGGGGCCATCGAGGAGCTCTTCGAAGCGTACCGGAAGGACGATCGGCGCGGCCTCGCCCGCGCGGTGGCCGAGGCCCTTTCGCGATCGAACGGCTTCTCCAAGGACCTAGCGGCCTTCAACGAGTCGCTCCTGGATAAGCGCAATATGGCCTGGGCGGAGCGCATCGATTCGCTCATGAAGGACGGCAAGAACCTCTTCATCTTCGCCGGGGTAGCCCATTTCGTGGGCGAGGGGAGCGTGCTCGAACTCCTTAAGGCCAAGGGCTATACCGTCAGGCCGTAGTCGGCGCGCCGGCCTCGGCTGCCCCTGCTAGGTTGACCGAGGCCGCCCGCGCGGGGCATAGTCGATCCTGCCGCGCCCCTGAAGCGCGGTAAGGAGCGAACTATGAACGAATCGACCGATCCCTCCGTCGAAGCCGCCGCGCCCGCCTCGGGCTACGCGGACTTCATCCGCGAGGCCGTCAAGGCCGACCTGGCCGCCGGCCGCTACCGAGGCGTCCGGACGCGCTTCCCGCCCGAGCCCAACGGTTGGCTGCATATCGGCCACACCAAGGCCTTCACCATCGACTTCACCGTAGCCCAAGACTTCGGCGGCGTCTGCAACCTGCGCTTCGACGATACCAACCCCGAGAAAGAGGACCAGTCCTACGTCGACGCCATCAAGCGCGACATACGCTGGCTGGGCTTCGAGTGGGGGCAGCATGAGTATTACGCCTCCGATTACTACGAGTACCTCTACGACATGGCCGTCAAGCTCATCAAGAAGGGCAAGGCCTACGTGGACGACCTGTCCGACGAGGAGATGCGCCGATATCGCGGCACCGCCGTGCCCGATAAGAACAACATCACCTTCACCCCGCCGGGCAAGGACAGCCCCTGGCGTAACCGGAGCGTCGAGGAGAACCTAGATCTCTTCGCGCGCATGCGCGCAGGCGAGTTCGCCGACGGCGCCAAGACCCTGCGCGCCAAGATCGACATGGCCCATCCCAACCTCGTGATGCGCGACCCGGTGATGTACCGCATCCGCCGCGAGCCGCATTACCGCACCGGCGACGCCTGGTGCATCTATCCCATGTACGACTTCCAGCATCCGCTGTCCGACGCCAAGGAAGGCATCACCCATTCGCTGTGCTCGCTGGAGTACGAGATCCATAGGCCCCTGTACGACTGGTTCATCCGCGAGTGCGAAGCCTTCCCGAGCCGCCAGATCGAGTTCGCCCGGCTCAACATCACCCACACCGTGCTCAGTAAGCGTTGGCTCCTGCGTCTCGTGCAGGAAGGCGTGGTCTCCGGCTGGGACGATCCCCGTATGCCGACCTTGGCGGGCCTACGACGACGCGGCTATACCCCCGAGAGTATACGCGACTTCCTGTCGCGCATCGGCATAGCCAAGACCGATAGCATGGTCGACGTGCAGCTCCTGGAGCATTGCCTGCGCGAAGACCTCAACAAGCGCGCGCCGCGCGTCATGGCCGCGCTCAAGCCTTTGAAGCTCATTATAGACAACTGGCCGGCCGGCCAGGTCGAGTGGGTGGACGCGGTGAACAACCCGGAGGACGAAGCCGCCGGTACCAGGAAGCTGCCGTTCTCAGGCGAGCTGTGGATAGAGCGAGACGACTTCGAGGAAGTCCCGCCGCCTAAGTACTATCGGCTGTACCCGGGCAACGCCGTGCGCCTGCGCTACGGCTACGTGGTGAGCTGCGTCGGCTTCGATAAAGACCCGGCAACGGGCCAGGTCACGGCCGTGCATTGCGAGTACGACCCGGCGACCAAGGGCGGCAACGCCCCCGACAACCGCAAGGTCAAGGGCACCATCCACTGGGTGAGCGCGGCCCACGCCGTACCGATCGAGGCGCGGCTCTATGAGCGACTCTTCCCCGCCGAGCGACCCATGGACGTACCGGCGGGCGTCGATTGGCTCAAGACCGTTAACCCGAACTCGGTAGAGGCCCTGCCCGGCGCCTACGGGGAGCCGGCTTTGGCCGCCGCCAAGCCGGGGGACTTCTTCCAGTTCGAGCGCCTAGGATATTTCTCCTGCGACCCCGATAGCGAAGGCGGGAAGCCAGATCGGAAGAGCACACGTCTGAACTCCAGTCACCGAATACGA
>CALKWG010000215.1 GCA_938004315.1 uncultured Spirochaetaceae bacterium | reverse complement strand
AAGCCATTGAAGCCGACATCATTTTGCCAGTTACGGCCTACCGTGATGTTAACGTCGTTCGCATCAGCGTCCAACCTACCGCTCTGTATATGCACATCCCGTACGATATCAATGTCCCCGGCGATCTCCATGCGGATGCCGAGATTAGCGTTGATGCGGAGGTCGTGATAGCGGTTCCCAGCTGCGCCGATACCGGTTGAAAAAACCTGGCCGACGGCGACGCCGTAGTATTCGGTGATACCGGAGTCGAGATCCATCGTCGAGATCGTGTGCTCAGTCTGGAGCCCCGTCAGCCTAAAGACGCCAAGATCGGCAATATCGATAATGTTGATATTGAAACGCGATGATGCGACGTCTAGGGTCCGGTTAGCGGCTATGGCTGCGGTGCCCGTGATCACGACGCGTCCGGTGTTCGCCGCGCCGGTGCCAGCGTTCAGCGTCAAGCCGGCTGCGCCGACGCTAAGACTAGCGAGTTGAATATCCTCTAAATTGCTACCGTCGGTCCGGACGATGCCTTGGAGAGTATTCGTGCCGGCGGCCAATGAGCTCATGCCGGCCCTGAACCTAAAGTCATCGCCGACGGCATCCCCCAGCGTAAGATCGCCGGTATTTAAGAACGCTACATGTTGCACGATGTCGCTGCCCGCGTTCATGACGACGGCGTAGGGTCGGGCGTAGCTCACGAGGTCTCCGAGCGCGACGAAGCCGCCGAAGGTAACCGTGCCGGTTGACCCGGCTGCATTTTCGTGCATCGTCAAGACGTAGCCAGAACCGCCGTCGCTTATGGCGCCGAAGTCGGCCGCTGCGGATCCCGATTCGATGAACGCGTTCGCAGACAAGGTCGTCGAGGTGGTTTGGAAAGCAATGGCGTCGTCACTGGTACGCAGGTATCCAGCTATAGTCTTAGGGCCGGCGGTAGCCGTCACGCCGTCGTTGAACAGGAAACTATCTGTGGCTTGGTCGCCGATAGTCGTAGTGCCGGTATTTAGGAAGCTGACGGCAGCGCTCACTTGATTAAGCGCGCCGGTGAAAGAGAGGTTGTAGGCGCCAGCGCCAGGCAGCAGGGACGCGGCCTCAAAATTTCCCTGGAAGGCGACGGTGCCGCCACTCTTCGTGACCGTTACCGTCCCGATTTCTGCCAAAGGGCCTACGGCGTTGGTAACGGTAGCGTTAGCGCCGAGGTTTTGAATGATCAGGTTCGAGACAGCGCCGCCGGCCTGCCCGATGAGGCTCCGAACGGAGAAAATAGTTGCTGCGCCGTTACCCAGGTTTAAGGTGAATCCGTCGTTTATAACGGTATCCCAGAGGGTAACGGTCCCGGTGGTCCCGCCGAATGAGGCGTCCCCTATTATAGTCACGGTTCCTGCGGTACCGAAGTTAAGGCTCGAGACTCCGGTGGCCGTGATCGTGCCGGAGAAATTCTTCGCACCAGCGAGTTTGCTCGCGCCGGCGGTGAACTGGGTGGCTCCTTGGACGGTCAAGGCGCCGGCATTAGCGAAATTCGTCGTGCCGGCGATAGTATTGATCGGTCCTAGTATCGAGACGTGATAAGCGCCGGTACCGACGCCCGCCGACATCGAAGTGCCAACCGTTAGGTTACCCGACACGGTTACCGAAGCGCCCGCCGCCGTATCCATGATGTTAAAGCTAGCCGCGTTCAGCGATGCGAAGCTCGTTCCCCCGGATTGCTGCACGTTAACCGTTCCCATATTCGTGCCGACCGCTCCGAGCGCCGCTACCCCGGTCGTATTGATAGTCAGGTGAGCATTAGGCGCTACACCAGTGATGGCTCCGGTATTGATCGTCGTCGCGCCGCCTGCACCAAGTTGCAGGGTCCTCGTGGCGGATATAGTCGCGATTACTCCCGTAAGGGTAATCGTGCCGGTTCCGGGGTCTATCGTGGCATCGCCGTTTATAGTAACGCTGCCGGCGGTACCGAAATCGAGGTTAGCATTATTAGCGCTTATGATGCCAGCTAATGTCTTTATGCCGATAGTGGTCTTGCTAGCTCCTCCGATAAAGTTAAAGCCGTTGACGATGGTTAGCGCGCCGGTATTGTTGAACGTTACAAGGTTCGTCACCTGGCCGCCTCCGCCGAGCGTCACCCCGTATGCGGCGGTTCCGGCGTTCACCGTAAACGTCGTAGCGTAGAGACCGCCGTTGAACGCGAAGGCGCCGGTCGTCGCTATGGTCGCGTCGAGGACGACGCTCGCTAAGAGATTGCCGACGCTCCCCACCGATCCGGCGAGGTTGGCCGAGGCTCCGTTCGCTATCGCGAGCGATCGGCCCACGCCGCTCACCGAGCCGCCTATGCCGATCGCGCCGGCGGCGGCGGCATCGAGCGTCGCGTTCGTCACGAGGGTCACATCATCCCCGAAGCTTATTCCCCCCGCGCCCCCTGTTCGGAAGCTAGCCGCGTTCAGCTCCGTCGTGCCCCCTGCGTTCGTGGCTAGATGCTTAAGCCGCGTAGCGCCCACCGCGCCGTTGAAACGGGTCGTCCCGGTGGAGTTAACCGTAAGGCCCCAAAGGTTGGCCGTAGCGGCGACAACGGTGCCGTCGAAGGTGACGTTTCCGGCCCCTGCACCCACGACGATGTCCGCCGCAAGGCTTACGGCGCTGCGGAATCGCACGAAGCCGCCGGTGGTCGTCGCATTCGCCCCCAGGTTCGTGGTAGATGCGCCGGAGTCTAAATCGATGTTTCCGGCCCCCGAGCTAAGTTGCGCTCCAATGGTGACCGCGCCCGAATGGCTTATGGTAATGTCAGTCCCCGTCGTCGTTATAGCCGCGCCGGTATTGTAGAAGTTCGTGCCCGCGGAGGCGAAGCCCCCCGGCGCCGTTACGGCGCCGTTGAGGTCTACCGCGCCGCCGTTCGTGATGGACACTGAAGCCGCCGCCAAGGTGGTGGTCGCCGATACGCCCCCCGCCGCGGATACTATAGTTAACGTTCCAAGCTGCGTCGCTCCTACAGCGCCTACAAAAGCAACCGATCCCGAGCCCGCCGTTAAGCTTAGCGTCTCCATGTCCGCCGTCGTTCCCCGCAGGGTCGAGTTGAAGACGATGTTCCCCGCACCGGCTCCCGTGGTGATGGCCGTAGATGTGGTCAAGATCACCGGGTCCTGGAAGGTCACCGTCCCGCCGTCGGGCACGCCGGTCGCGGCGATCGCCGTCGGTCCGTAGCTCAGGCTGATCGCCGCGCCGGATTGGGTATTCAGCGTAACACTCCCGCCGTTCGTGGTGATGCCGTTAGTCCCGCCCACCGTGCCCACCGCGAAGGCGTCTGCGTCGACGTAGGAAAGTGCCGCCGCAGCTGCGGTTAAGCCAGCCGCGATAGTCCCGGTTTGGTTGGCCGTATGTTCGAGCGTGAACGGCCCCGTACCGGCAAGCCTTAATCCGCCCGACGCGCCGGCGTTGATCGCCTGGCTCTGCGTAACCCCCGCCCCCGCGGAAAGGGTTATCGTCTGTCCCGACTCGCTCGTCACGCCCGTAAGGGTATCCACCGCGCCGATGGCGAAGCCCGATGCGGATGCTATCGTCATGCCGCCGGAGCTCGTCGTCGCCGATAGGTTCGTCGCCGCTATCGATACATTGATAACACCAGCGGCGCGGAGAGCCAGATTGGCTACCGTGATGGTGTGCGCCGGGCCGGAAATGCCAGCGCCGGTCGTTATGGCTAAGACAGTAGCTCCGGCAGGCCCTATCGGGCCGCCGACGGTTACGGCGCCTGAAGCCGATGCGTCATTCCTGCCTAACTCAAGCACTCCCGTGGTCGTAACCTGGTCCAGCTCGGCGTCGAGGAGGCTCAAGCTGCCCCCTCCCGCCGCTCCGAGCGTTACGGGACGGGCCGTGCTAAAGTTGCGTAGTATAACCCTGCCGTTTCCGGCGCCGATGGCGCCGGAAACGGCCATATCGTCGGCGGTCAAGGTAAGCGCGGCGTTCGTGGCGCTTAACGTGCCCGTCGCGTTCGTTGATAGGAGGGCGCCTGCCCCTTGTAGGGTCAAGGCCAGGGTACCGGCGCCGGTGGCTATCGGCTGGCTTACATTCATGGCGCCTAAGGTTTCGCTCAGCGTTAAATTTCCGCCATTGGTGGCTATACCGTTAACGCCGCGTACCGTCGTCACGGTCAAGCCGCCGGCTTTAGTATTCGTAATGGCCATCGAGGGCGAAACCGCTCCGATATGCGTAGCCGCGAGGTTCGATACGGCGCTCGTAAGGGTAACGTTGCCACCGGCGCGGATGAGCAGGGAGTCAGCGTCTATAGTGCCGGCGGCCGTGCTTATTTGCCCGGTCGTAGCCAGCTCGACTGCGCCTGCCCTCGTCGTACCGCCGTCGATGACGATATTCCCCGCGTGGCTAATCGCGCCGAGCACGAGGGTTCCCGCCACGGTGTCTAATTCGGCGTCGGTAAGGCCGAGAGTGCCTACGGTATTGGCGCCAATCGTGATAAGCCTTGCCGCAGTCTGCGGCCTCAGGGTAACGATGTCGGCGGCGGCGCTGCCTATACCCGCGCCTGCAAGGCTCATGTCGTCCGCCACGATGCTGATCGGGGCGTCAGTGCCGTCTATGGTTCCGGCCATATGGCTAAAAAGACCGCCTGCGCCGGTAACGATAAGGCTTACACCCGTAGGCCCTGTAAGGACATGGCCTACGCTCAGGGTACCCGAGCTGGATACGGTTACTGTGGTGCCTGATATAAAGCCGCCTGCCGCGCTCGCCGTCATCCCCGTATTCAAGATGTCTATGGCTCCGGCAGTCGCCTGCGCCGTTATGTTGACGTTGCCCGTATTCTGCATGAATACACCGGCGCCCGTGCTTGACCGCGCATCCAGGAGCGTAGTCGCCGCCGTAATTATACGCGCAGCGGCCGAATCCCCTATCGTAGTAGCGGTGCCGGATGTGCCTAATCGCATAGTCGCCGCGGTCAGGGTACCCGCGGTACGCGTGATAGTACCGTCGGCATTCAGCTCAAGGGAGCCGGCGCCCGCATTAACGTCGCCGCCGATGACTAGGTGCCCTCCCGCATCGATGCGCAGCGCGCCGCCCGGCCACTGACTGAGGCCGAAGCCGGCTACGCCGACCGTAGCGTTCCCGGTAGGGGCAAGGAAGAGATCCCCAGAGGTCGTATTGGTAGCTGATATGGTGCCTGCGGCGTTGACGCGTGCGCGAGTAAGCGTCCCTATGTCGCCTATGCCCGTGGCCGCGTTCAATACGATGTTGCCCGTAGTTGTCGACAAAATACCGGCTCCGCCCAGAATTGCGCCGGTAATCACCGGTCCGCCGTTCGCCGTAAGGCTTAAGCCGCCTGCCGCGGTCAGGTCGGAGTCCACCGCTATGCCGCCCGTACGGTTCACCAGCGCAAGGCCGCCGGCCGTGTTAGCGGGCGATACGGTCTCACCGCTTATCGTGATGAGGCCCGTATGCGTCGTACGGCCTATGGTCAGGAGCCCCGTCGTCGTGAATATTCGGTCCAGTTCAGCGTCGCTTAAGTCAAGGCCGCCTACGCCGGTGCCAAGGTTAATAGCCGTGCCGGTAGTAAAAGGATAGAGCGTGACGGGCCCGGCGCCGGCGCTTATACTCACGGCGCCACCGATATTCATGCCATCGGCTACCAGGATGATCCCGCCGCCTGCGGTCGTAGCCGTTATATTGCCGTTTATCGCTAAGTTTCCGGCCGCAACGGTAATGGTAACGGTATTCGTCGTAGTGCCGCCGGAAACAGGACCCGTTACGGTCAAGCCGCCGGCAGAATCATAGAGCGTAAACGCGCCGCCTCGAGTTACTGAACCTAGAGTGCCGAAAGCGTTGCCCGTCTCGGCTAGAGTAATAACGCCGCTGGCGTTGAGGCTGAGCGTACCCGGCACAATGAGGGCCGTTGCCGCGGTTTGGCTTATAGTCTGCGCGACCCCGCCCACTGTAAGCGTAAAATCGTTAGTAAGCGTTATGTTTGGCAATGCCAGAGCGGCGCCGCTTGTTATCGACAAGTCATGTAGCGCTGCGATACCGCCAATGGCTGCGCCGAGGCTGACCGCGCCCGTGCCCGCATTCAGGCTCAGCGTTTCATTGCCCCCGCCGGCGGTACCGTTTATGGTACCGTTTGTCGCGGCAAAGCTAATATTGCCAGCGCCTGCGCCGGAGGAAACGGTTGGGGAGAACCCGTCCCGAACCGTAACGGCCCGTTGATATTCGATCAGCCCCGAATTCGTAGTAACATCGGCCCCTAAACGGACCGGCGCGCGGAAGGATATAGAACCGCCCGCAGCTATGTTGGTAAGGTTCGTATCGACGCGTATTAAAGCAGGCGTCGCGTCGTCGCCTTCGAGGATCAATGAAGCCGTAGAGAAGTTTAAGGCTGCAGCGATCTCGACCAAGCCGGTACCGTTCGCGCGCCCGATGGTGAGCGATGAGAAGCCGCCGCCACTTATGGCCGCTATATCAGCAGCCTGCAGTGACAGAGTACCGCCGAGGCCATTATTAACCGTCACCTGCCGCGCCAAGGTGACGGGGCGTATCGTAAGGGCGCCGCTCCCCGTCACGCTGCCCGCGCCGCCACTGAAGTCAAGCTCGTCAGCCGTAAGCGTCAAGCTGTTCGCCCCGGCAGCTAAACTGCCGAGCGTAATCGCGCTCCCTGCGCCGCCTATCAGTTCAGTCACCCCGCCGAGCGAGATGCCCGCGGGGAGCGTCGTAGAGGCAGTCAAGCCGCTCGCGAAAGTATTGGTGCCGGTAATGGTTAAAGCCGCGGCTCCGGTAATGACAACAAGTCCGGTATTCGCGGTGCCCCCTGCAGTGACGCCGCTGAGCGCTATGGCTCCAGTTCCGCTTGCCTGTACGGTCAAACCATCGGCCCGTATCTTACCCAACTCGACATCGCTCAGGCTAAACGCTCCCGCGCCGCCTCCTAAGCCTATGCCGGTATTGAGCGGCGCGGCGAGAACCAAAGGGCCTCCGTTGGCGTCCAACCCATAGCTGGCAGTCGTCGAGATATCTACCGTAGCTGCGGATATCGTACGCAACGAGAGCGCGCTGATCCCTGCGCTTCCGCCCACGGAGAGGTTTCCGGCTATACTGATGTTTCCAGCCGCAGGATAATTACCAGTTCCGCTCAAGGTAAGATGATGATAGGCATTGCCCCAAGCTAATCCCGCACCCGTTCCGTTATATTCTACCGTGCTTGCCGACCCGTTCGTCTTCACCCCTGCGATGGTTTGTCCACCTCCGGATATCCGGACGCTGCCGTTATTCGTGAATCCCGTCGCGCCGGTGAGCGCTCTCGTTGACAGGTCGAAGACGGCTCCGAGCGATACGAGAACCGTCTCCGAGACGCTCAGGTCGGCGCCGGCGGTCCTGCTTCCGCCCGTTATCTCAAGCCTGGCGTAACTCGCCCCGGCCGTGAAGGCTCCCGTGCCGCCATAGTATTCGATTACGCTGGCGGCGTTGTTGACGAGATTGCCGGCGGGGAAAGCTTGCGCGTTGCCATTTAACCGGATGCGGCCAGCATTGGTTATGATTCCAGAATTGGCCACGTCCCAAGCCGCCAAGTCTAAACCGGCGTTGCTCCCGACGTTAATAGTGCCATTGCCTTTATATTGCCCAGAAAGCGAGAATGTTCCGGTCCCGGTCAGTTCTAAGTCATAGTAATCGTTAGCGCCGAAATCCGTGATCGTACCGCCCGCGACGGTGTAGCGCACGAGGCCTGAATCGGTGTCCATCTTAGAAGGGCGGCCGGCTCCGCTTATGATGAGCGTACCGTCGTTGTTGAACGTACCGCCGATAGTAAGATTATTGCCGCCGATGGTCAGGCTAGCGCCGGAACTAATCGAAAGCTGGTTGATTGACCAAGCGACGCCTGGCAAAACAGGATATCGAGCGAAACCGTTCGTGGGTATTATTACATTTTCACTTCCGTTGTTCGCCGAAGGCGCGACGCCCCCTGCCCAGTTCGATCCGGTAGTCCACGATGTGTCAGTCGCCCCGCTCCAAGAAAAGGTCGGATTCGAATCTACGATGGTGATTATCTTGTCGTCATATGAATAGTTCGTGCCGCCGTCGGCCGTGACGCGGAGGGAGGCCGTTCCTGCCGTATTAGTAGTCGTAAAAGCCGCCGGCGTCACCGAACCGAGCGTAAGAGTCTCGCCGTTCGCGAAATTCACGGTAACAGGTATGGTGATCGTACCTAAGGCCACGGTCACCGCCCCGGTTTTTACGCTGCCGCTACCGGACTTGTCCGGGGTAATCGCGGTATTGAAGTTAGCGGTCGCGCTTCCGCTTAAACTTAGTACGATGCTTTGTCCGCTCACGATGGAGTTAGCGCCTTGCGCGCGTATCGTGATAGCCGGAAGATTGGCGGCAGCGCCCTGCATAAAGGTAAGGTTCGATGCTGAGCTAATAGTCGGCGGAAGACTAGCTTGAAAGATATACGATCCTGTCCCGCTACCGGGCGAGGCGAGCGCGGAGGAGCCGCCTGTTCCATCCCAATAAACATTCAACGTCACTGTCTCAGCCGCGGGGTCGCCTATGGAGATAGTAGCGAGACCGTCGGCGTTCGTAGCGATCAGCTCAGTTTGAGTCGTACCGTTATTGTCTGGGCTGATAGAGGCGGAGCCATTCACCGTAACGTATACGTTCCTCGTGTAAGGAACCGGGTTGCCTGCTGAATCCACTATTTGAAGATTTATACTGGTTGATCCTCCACTAATGGCGCTAGCGCTCGTCGGCGTAATAGTTACTCGGTCGGCGGGAGTCGGGGTATAGGCCGAAGCATAGGTTCTATACGTTTCAGCTGGGGAGGTACCGGCATGCCAGAATTCGGTCGTGTTGATACCGTCGCCTGGTCCCTGCGCGTTCTCCGTAATTTCGAGCCGCCAGGTACCGTTGGTTTGACCGGCGACAGAGAAGGGGGTCGAAGCGCTTACGTCGCTCGCGGAGCGGTTCATCGGAGCCGGTATACCGGTTGAAGAATCGCCGACTAAAACAGCGTCTTTGTTATACAGCCGTAGAATCTCAGCGGTATCTAGGTCGAAGTTCCAGCTTTCTATATTTCCAGTCGCATTGTCCGGAACGAATGGATATAAACTCCAGGTATTGGGCGCGATGGTCCTATTTAGAAGCGCCAAAGTCCATCCGTAAGCGAAGGCGCGAATATCGCTAGAGCCCGTCGGCGTTCCCGATGACACGAACGAAACTTCGGTACGAAAACCATTTTTACCGCCGTTGCCGATAGGTGCCTCGGCGACGATCTTAAAATAACGCTTATTGCCGATAAGTTCGCCTTGGCTTGGAGAGACTCCGCTAAAATAGTGCCAACCTGTCTGATTGGTATAGGAACGAGTATCTAGAATCGTGCCGGTCGAAGCTTCATTTAGATCTAAAAAGGTAAGTTGGCGAGAGTTCGTTGAGGAGAGGGTACCGTTGCCGCCGATTAGATGATAGGTCCATGAACCGGTTCCCCCCGTATCCGGAGCTACGCCGGTATTCCCTGGGTGATCGATGGCAAAATAGAGCGTCGAGCTCATAATGGCCGGCACTTCGTAAAACAGAACCATAAAGCGATCTCTATCACCGTTAGCCGTATCACCAGTAACCTGAAGGTAGTTACCGGTTCCAGCTGGCATGAGGCTTTGAGCTGAAAGCGTAAACGTGCATAAAGAGATTACGGATGCAAGTAACGAAAAACGGGCACGTCGACTCATTCACAATCCCCCGGCTTTAGATATCTCATCGATAGTATACACCAGATATCGGCGAGCTCCATAGCGTTAGCACGTTGTCAGATAGTCTAATTCGAGTATCATGGTCACTTTCCCCCTTGACACCCGCAACCCTTCTGTCATTCTTGGGTCTAAGTAACGGGATCTTATACCGACCAGCATAAGTCCCCCCCTCAGTTTCTAGTCTTTATCGATAAATAGGCATAGATACGCCACGCTTCAGTGCGCCGGCTAGACAGATACGCGGCTACGCGCCTTGCAAGGCCGGCCCGAAAGGACAGATCGTGTACCAATTAGACTCGTTTACCCTGCGGGAAGTGATCGTGAAGAGCGCCGAGCGCTATGCCGACCGGCCCGCGGTGGGTTTCGTGGGCGGCGAGGCCGCGACCTACCGGGAGCTCGGCGCCGCGGCGGCCAGGCTGGCCCTGCGGCTGCGCGCCGACGGCTATAAAGAGGGCGATAAGATCGCTCTCTTGTCCGAGAACCGGCCTGAGTGGCCGGTGGCCTACTTCGGCATCGCGGCGGCGGGCTTCATAGGCGTGCCCATCCTGACCGACTTCGGCGCCGAGCAGATCGGCAATATCATGGCCCACGCCGAGGCCAAGGCGGTGGTAGTCTCCGAGAAGCTGCGCGCCAAGCTGGGGCCGAAGGCGCCTAAGGCCTATGCCATCGAGGAGCTCCTGGCGCCCTCCGACGTCGCAGCGCCTAACCCGGCCGAGGTGTTCAAGCCCCTGGACGAGAACGGCCTCGCGGTCATCCTCTACACCTCGGGCACCACCGGTAACTCCAAGGGCGTCATGATGACGCACAAGAACCTGGTCTGGGACGCCTGGGCTACGAGGACCATCATCAGGCAGCGGCGGAACGATAGGCTCCTTTCGATCTTGCCCTTGGCTCATACCTACGAGTGCACCATCGGCATGTTGGCGCCGCTCATGCAGGGGCCGAGCATCTGGTACCTGGGTAAGCCGCCGACGGCCTCCAACCTGATACCCGCCATGGAGACGGTGCGGCCCACCATCATGCTCACCGTGCCCATCATCATCGAGAAGACCTACCGCGCCAGCGTGC
>CALKWG010000214.1 GCA_938004315.1 uncultured Spirochaetaceae bacterium | reverse complement strand
GGCGTCGCAGACTTCGGCTGAGAAGCTGAAGACCACGTCCTTGCGCACCTCAGGCGGGATGTCCTCTAGGTCCTTACGATTGGCCTCCGGCAACAGCACCTTGACGAGCTTGTTGCGATGGGCCGCGAGGACCTTCTCCTTCACGCCGCCTATAGCCAAGAGGCGACCGGTCAGGGTGATCTCCCCGGTCATGGCCCAGCCGGGCTCTAAAGGCCGCCCTCGCAGCGCCGACAATATAGCCGCCGCTAAGGTAATGCCGGCCGAGGGCCCGTCCTTGGGTATGGAGCCCTCGGGCACGTGGACGTGCAGGGTGCGGCCCTTGAAATCGTCGGCCGAGAGGCCGAACGAGGCCGCGCGCGAGCGGAGGTAGGTCAGGGCCGCGCGGGCGCTCTCCTTCATCACCTCGCCGAGGTTGCCGGTGAGGATGAGCTCGCCTTCTCCCTCGAAGAGCGCCGCCTCGACGGGTAGGACGGTGCCGCCCTGCTCGGTCCAGGCTAAGCCGCAGGCCAAGCCAGGGCCGGGCTCAGTGAAGATGAGGTCGTGGTCGTGGCGGCGCTTGCCTAGGAGCTTACGGACGCTCTCGGCCCTGAGGACGCGCTTAAAGCCTTCGATGGGCTTGTCGGCGTAGCCCTGCTCTACCGCGCTCTCGGCGGTCTTGCGTATGACGCGGGCTATCTCGCGCTCCAGGGAGCGGACGCCCGACTCCATGGTGTAATGGCGGATGAGCTCAAGGAGCGCGTCGTCGCGGAGCTTCAGGCCCGAGCCGGCCAGCCCGTTCTCGGACAGCTGCTTGGGCACGATGAAGTGCTTGGCGATCTCGAGCTTCTCGTACTCGGAGTAGCCTGGCACCTCGATGGTCTCCATGCGATCCAGGAGCGGGTACGGGATGCCGTGCAGGCCGTTGGCCGTGGTCACGAAGACTACGGAGGACAGGTCGTAAGGCAATTCCAGGTAGTGGTCCATGAAGCTCGAGTTCTGCTCGGGATCGAGCACCTCGAGCAGGGCGCTCGCCGGATCGCCGCGGAAGTCGCTGGACATCTTGTCGATCTCGTCCAGGAGGAAAACCGGATTGGTCGAGCCGGCCTTGCGCATGCTCTGGAGTATCTTGCCCGGCAGCGCGCCGACGTAGGTCTTGCGGTGGCCGCGTATCTCCGCCTCGTCGCGCACGCCGCCAAGGCTCATGCGCACGAAGTCGCGGTTCAAGGCCCGCGCTATGGAGCGTCCGAGGCTGGTCTTACCGGTGCCCGGGGGCCCAACGAGGCAGAGGATGGGGCCCTTGATGCGCTCGTTCAGGCGGCGGACGGCTATGAACTCGAGTATGCGCTCCTTGGCCTTCTTGATGCCGTAATGGTCTTCGTCCAGTATTAACCTGGCCTCGGGCAGGGTCTTGGCTGCGTCCTGCCTGGGCTGCCAGGGCAGCTCGGCCAGCCATTCGACGTAGCCGCGTATAACGCCGGCCTCTGGGGAGAGGGGTTGGAGCTTGCCCAGCTTGGCGAGCTCCTTCTTGGCCCTCTCCGTCACCTCGGCCGGCGGGTTCTTGGCGGCGATACGCTGCTCGAGCTCGGCGTTCTCGTTCTGGTCCGGCTCGCGGCCGAGCTCCTTATTGATCTCCTTCAGCTGCTCCTGCAGGAAATATTCTTTTTGCGAACGCTCGATCTTGGCGCGTACCTTCTGCGTGATGCGCTTCTGCGTGTTCAAAGCCTCGTTCTCGACGGCCAGCGCGGAGGCGGTGGCCTCAAGCCGCGGCAGGAGCTCGGCGGCGTCGAGGAGTTCCTGCTTCTTTTCAAGCTTGAAGGCGACGGCGTTGCAGACGAGGTCGCAGAGCCTGGCGGGCGACTCGGCGCGTTGGACGGCCTGTACGGTGTCCGCGGGGAGCTTCTTGGCCAGCTCCGCGTAGGCCATGAAGTCCTTGCGCAGGAGCTCGGCGTAGGCGCTTAGCTCCGTTCCCGGCTCCGCGGCGAGCGCCGCCTCTTCGAACGGCTCGACGAGCGCGCCTAAGTACTCCTTACGGAAGACCGTGCGCTTAAGGCGGGCACGGCGCTGCCCCTCGACGAGGAGGCGCATGGAGCCGTCCGCCAGGCGTATGGCCTGCACGATGTGGCAGACCGTACCGGTAGCGTACAGGTCGATGTCGTTCGCGCCGTCCTCGGGCAGCTTCTTAAGGAGCGAGACGTAGACGAGCTTATCGGCTTTCATGGCCTGGTCGGCGGCCGCCGCGCAGAAGCGCGTGCCGGCCAGGACCTGGGAAAGGGCGCCGGGGAAGACGACGGTCTCCCGGACGTACACGAGGGGGAGCTCCTGGGCGCCGTCGGAACGGCGCAGCGAGTCCAGGATGCTCATGCGCTCTTCTTGAGGCCCTCTACCGCCGGCGGCATGCCGTTCATCACGGTATCGCGGGTCACCACCACGCGCCTGGCGCCTTCGGCGCCGGGCAGGTCGAACATGATATCCATGAGGAGGTTCTCTACGATGGAGCGCAGGCCGCGGGCGCCGGTATTGCGCTCGATGGCCTTCTCGGCGATGGCGGTGATCGCCTCGTCGTCGAAGACCAGCTCCGCGCCGTCCAGCTTAAAGCTCTCCTGGTACTGCTTGAGTATGGAATTCTTAGGCTCGGCGACGATGCGCTTTAAGTCGTCCACCTTGAGCTCGTCCAGGCCCACCTGAAGCGGCAGGCGCCCGATGAACTCGGGGATCAGGCCGAAGTGCACCAAGTCGTCCGGGTGGAGCTCGGCGTAGAGGGCGCGCAGATCCTGTTGGCCTCGGCGCTTGATGTCCGCGCCGAAGCCCAGCGGGGTCTTGGTCACGCGACCCTCGACGATCTTCTCGAGGCCTACGAAGGCCCCGCCGCAGATGAACAGGATGTTCGTGGTGTCGATGCGGATATATTCCTGCTGCGGGTGCTTGCGCCCGCCCCCCGGGGGGACGTTGGCCACGGTGCCCTCGATGATCTTGAGCAGGGCCTGCTGGACGCCCTCGCCCGATACGTCGCGGGTGATGGAGACGTTCTGCGTCTTGCGGGCTATCTTGTCGATCTCGTCGATGTAGATGATGCCCTTTTCGGCCGCCGCGACGTTGCCGCCGGCCGCTTGTATGAGCTTTAAGAGGATATTCTCGACGTCCTCGCCCACGTAACCGGCTTCGGTCAGGGTCGTCGCGTCCGCTATGGCGAAGGGCACGTTGAGCTTCCGCGCCAGGGTCCTGGCCAGGAGGGTCTTGCCCGTACCGGTGGGGCCGATGAGGAGCACGTTGGACTTCTCGAGCTCCACGCCGGAGGCGACCTTGCCGGAGTTGACGATGCGCTTATAGTGGTTGTAGACCGCCACCGACAGGACCCGCTTGGCGAAGTCCTGGCCGATGACGTACTGGTCCAGGTATTCCTTGATGTCGCGCGGCTTAGGCACCTCGGCCGAATAGTCGCCGCTCACGGCCTGCTCGTCCTCTCCCAGGATGCGGTTGCAGACCTGCACGCACTCGTCGCAGATGTAGACGCCGGGCCCGGCGATCAGGCGCTTGGCGTACTCGGCGCTCTTGCCGCAGAAGGAGCACTCGTGGCTTTCGCCGGCCTTGCCGCCCTTAGCTCGCGCCATGCTTCCTCCGCTCCAGCACCTTGTCGACGAGGCCGTAGGCCTTGGCCTCATCCGCCGACATGAACAGGTCGCGCTCCATGTCCTTGGCGATCTCCTCGGGGCTCTTGCCGGCGTGGAGCGCGAAGTAGTCCACGGTCAGCTTCTTCAGGCGGACGATCTCGCGAGCCTGGATGCTGATGTCCGAGGCCTGGCCCTGCACCCCGCCCCAGGGCTGGTGGATGAGGACGCGGGAGCTAGGCAGGGCGAAGCGCTTTCCGGCGCTGCCGCCGGCGAGCAAGAGGGCGCCCATGCTGGACGCCTGTCCGACGCAGATGGTCTTGATGTCGGGCTTCACGTGCTGCATCGTGTCGTATATCGCCAACCCCGCGGTCACGGAGCCGCCGGGGGAGTTGATATACATGTCGATATCCTTCTCCGGATCCTGGGATTCCAGGAAGAGAAGCTGCGCCACGACCAGGTCGGCCGTGACGTCGGATATCTCGCCGTCGACGAAGATGATGCGGTCCTTCAGGAGCCGCGAATAGATATCGTAGGAGCGTTCGCCTATGCCGGTCTGCTCGATCACTACCGGCACGAGATTGTGCATTCTCTCGGTCATTCTGTACCTCGCGTATCCGAACTTACTCATTTTCCTTGAATAAGTCCACGAACGCGAGCTTCTTGCCCTTCTTAACCTTGACCTTCTCGGCGAGGCCGGCGAGGAGCTTGTCCTCCTTGATGCGGTCCTTGAGGTACTCGACCATGCCGCGGCGCTCGTATTCGGCCTTGACTTCCTCGGCGGAGTGGTTGGTGCCCTCGGCCATCTTGGCGTACTCGGTCGCGAGCTCCTCGTCGGAGGCCTCGAACTTGCCCTCGGCGACGAGCTTGTCCAGGATCAGGCGGGTGCGGATGGCCTTCTCGGCGTCCGGCCGCCACTCGTCGTAGAGCGACTCGACGCCGCGGCCGCTCATGGCGACGATCTGGTCGAGGCGCTCCTCGCTGTCGATGCCCATGCGCTGCATGAGGTTGCGCTTGCGCATCTCGAGCTCGGCGTTCACCATGCTCTTAGGCAGCGCGACCTCCGAGCGCTCCACCAGGGCCTCGATGATGGCCTTCTCCTTGAGCGAGCGCAGTCGCTCCTCGAGGCGCTTCTCGAGCTTGGCCTTGATGTCGGCCTTGAGCTCGTCTAAGGTCTTGAACTTCTCGGAGACGTCCTGCGCCAGCTCGTCGTCGAGCTCGGGGAGCTTCTTCTCCTTGAGCTTGGTGAGCTTCACCTTGAGCTTGCGGCTCTGGCCGGCGAGCTCCGGGTATTCGAAGTCGGCAGGATAGCTCTTCTCGAAGGACTTCTCGTCGCCCTTCTTCATGCCGACGATTTCGTCGTCGAACTTGTAGATGTTGTAGCCGGAGCCGATCTCGAAGACGAAATCCTGGCGCTCGCTGCCCTTGACCGGCTGGCCCTCGGCGTCGAGCTCGGCGTAGTCGACCGTGGCGATGTCGCCTTTGGCGGCCTTGGCGGCGTCGGCCTTGTCCATGACGATCGCGTTGCGCTCGCGTATCTCGTCGAGCTCGCGCTGCTCGTCGGCCTTGGCGATGCTCACCGCGGGGAGCTCGATCTCGGCGCCCGAGACGTCGCCGGCCTTGACCTCGGGGAAGACGTCGTAGGTGACGGAGAAGCTGAATTCCTTATCGAGCTCGAAGGAGGGCTCGCCGTCCAGCTCGGGCTGGGCGTAGGCCAGGGGCGCGAGCTCCTCGCCCTCGAGGGCCTCGCCGACGGCCTTATCGAGGAGGCGGGCCATGGCCTCGGTCTTGAGGGCGGAGCCGAACTTGCGCTCGAGCACGGAGGCGGGAACCTTGCCCTTGCGGAAGCCGTCTATGCGGACGTTCTTGCTATAGTCCTTGAGGAGCTCGTCGTAGGCGGCCTGCACGGCCTCCTTGCCGACGGTTACGCTGAGGCGGGCCGCGGAATTCTCGAGCCTCTCGATCTTCTTGTTCGCTATCACGTGCGTTCCCTTTCCGGCCGACGGCCGGCGAGGGCTCGCTCGGCCGCGGGATATGAATACGTAATCGTAGGGGCGCCCCCGACAGCCCTGACGGGACGGGAGGCGCCTTAATAAAAAAGGCGATCCGGGTACTCCGGACCGCCTTGATATCGAGCGGGAAACGGGAGTCGGACCCGCGACATCCACCTTGGCAAGGTGGCGCTCTACCACTGAGCTATTCCCGCAATGTAAACCCTCGACGCTCAGGCGACCGGCAAACGGCTATGCGAGAGAAGGGACTTGAACCCTCACGCCGCAAGGCACCAGATCCTAAGTCTGGCGTGTCTGCCAGTTCCACCACTCTCGCCCGGAAGCTCGGCGCAACCGAACGATACCGGAAGCCGGTCCGCCCTGTCAAGGTCCCCGCGCGCGGCGGGGGCCGAAACCGGGCGCGCGGCGCCCCGGCGTCGTATTGAGCCGTGGAGGGATCGAACCTCCGACCCGCAGATTAAGAGTCTGCTGCTCTACCAGCTGAGCTAACGGCCCTGGTAACAAAACAATAGCGCTGCGTCCGGAGGGAGTCGAACCCCCGACCTACGGATTCGAAGTCCGTCGCTCTATCCAGCTGAGCTACGAACGCCCGTTTCAACGAACTTCGACCGAAGCCCGGTGTAGCTAGGGGTGGATGACGGGGATCGAACCCGCGACGACCAGATCCACATTCTGGGACTCTACCACTGAGCTACATCCACCGTGCGCTTGGCGAGACGTACAATGCCCGAAGCGAGAAAAAAAGTCAAGGCCCGCGCGGAATTTTTTCTCGCCGCGGCTTTCCTCTCGCCGGCGAGCCGCTCTCCTACTTCGCAGGCTTCTTCTTGGCGGCGGCCCGCTCGAGGAGCCCGCCGGAGGGCTTCTTGGAACCGTCGTCCGCGTCGGGCTTCTTGGCTTTCGCGGCCTTGGGTTTCGGCGCCTTCGCCGCGGCGGGGGCCGCCTTCTTGGGCTTCGCGCCGGCGGCAGCCGCGGCCTTCTTCGTACCGGCCTTGGGCTTCGTAGCCTTCGGCTTCGCGGACGGGGCTTTCGCCTTAGCCGACGCGGCCTTGGGCTTAGAAGGCTCGGCCTTGGCGGCGCCGGAAGCCGCCTTCGCCGCTTTCGCAGCCTTGGCGGCCAAGGATTCGACGCGGGCCTCGGGGGCCGCATCCGATTCGTCGAAGAGCCCCTTATCCTTCTGCCGCTCTACTTCGAGTATCTCCCGAGTCGACAAGCGGACGCCCATGGCCTTGAGGCCCTTGATCGGGAAGTTCTCTACCTTGAAGGTTTCGACGTTGATCTTCGTCCGCGGCTTAGGCGCGTAGCGCGCCGTGAAGGCCTTCTTGGGCTCCGCGGTGAAGAAGAGGAGCTCGGAGTCCTCGGGAATGAGCGAGTAGTCCTTATTGAGTATCCACTGCTCGATCTTGCTGCGCTTCACGAAGCCCGGCCCGCCCCCGACCGGCCGGTATACGGCGCTGAAGACCACGTCGGCCAGGGCGTCCTTATCCGCCAAGGCGCAATAGGCCATCTCCCGGTCCACGAAGAGGCGCTCGGGCACGTCGACCACCGAATAGAGGCCGTTCCGGCGTATGACCAAGAGGCGGTCGAAGGGCGAGACGTCGAAGAGGAATTCGCCGGTCGATACGTTCGTGCCCAGGTAGCCCGTCTGGCGGTCGTAGCGCAGCGCGACGTCGCGGCGGGCGGCTTCCTTCACGTCGACCTTGTCGAAGGACGAGATCCTGGTCTTGCGCGCCCAAGCGGGCCTGAGCTTATCGGCCACGGAACGCAGAAAGCCGATGCCGTACTCGGTCAGGTGGGCCAGGTGATGCTTGGCCTCCTTGACCTTGCCCTTGAGCCGTTCCATCTCGGCCTTGGCCCGCTCGATATCGTAGAGCGAGATGCGGCGTATGGGGATCTTCAGGAGGCGCTCGACGTCCTCCGCCGTGACTTCGCGCTTGATCTCGGCGGCGAAGGGCAACAGGCCCTCGAGCACGGCCTTGGTCACCGCCTCCTGGGTGCGCTCCTTCTCGATGGCCTTGTAGACGCGCTCCTCGATGAAGATGCGCTCCAGGGTTCGCGCGTGCATCTCGTCCATGAGCTCGCGGAGCTCCAGCTCCAGCTCGCGCTTCAGGATCGACAGGAGCTTCTTGGCGTGGTAGCGGACCACCTCGGTAACGCTCATCACCGTGGGGAGCCCGTCCTTGATCACGAGGAGGTTGCAGGAGATAGACTGCTCGCACTGGGTGAAGGCGTAGAGCGCGTCTATCGTATCCTGCGCGTACTCGCCGCGGGCCAGCTTGATCTCGATCTCCACCTTGTCGGTCGTATAGTCGGAGATGCTGGCGATCTTCAGTCGGCCTGATTTAGCCGCCTTCTCCACGCTGGCTATGAGCGACTCCGTGGTGACGCCGAAAGGCAGCTCGCGGATGAGTATGCGCTTAGGGTCCTTGGTATCCAGGGCCGCCCGCACGCGCACGCGCCCGGCGCCGTCGGCGTATTCGCCGACGTCGGCCAGGCCGGCGGTGGGGAAATCGGGGTAGAGCGTAAAGTCCCGCCCCTCGAGGCAGGCTATCTCGGCCTCCAGGATCTCCACCGGGTTGTGCGGCAGGATCTTGGTGCTCATGCCCACCGCGATGCCGTCGACGC
>CALKWG010000213.1 GCA_938004315.1 uncultured Spirochaetaceae bacterium | reverse complement strand
GCCTCCCGACCAAGATGGCCATGGAGCTCTTCAAGCCCTTCATCATGAAGAAGCTGGTCGAGAAGGACGTGGTCTACAATATAAAGAAGGCCAAGATGCTCGTGGAGCAGGAGACCCCCGAGGTCTATGCCGTGCTCGACGAGGTGGTGCGCGAGCACCCGGTCCTTTTAAACCGCGCGCCGACCCTGCACCGCCTGGGTATCCAGGCCTTCGAGCCGGTCCTGGTCGAGGGCAAGGCGATCAAGCTCCACCCCCTCGTATGTAAGGCCTTCAACGCCGACTTCGACGGCGACCAGATGGCCGTGCACGTGCCCCTCACCAGCGCCGCCCAGGCCGAGTGCTGGACGCTCATGCTCTCCAGCCGCAACCTCCTCGACCCAGCGAACGGTAAGACCATCGTCTACCCCTCGCAGGACATGGTGCTCGGCATCTATTACCTGACCAGGCACAAGCCCGGCGCCAAGGGAGAGGGCCGCGCCTACTCCAGCCGCGAGGAGGCCTACATGGCCTGCGAGGCCAAGGCCTGCGACTGGGAGGCCCTGATCAAGGTGCCTTCGCCCCAGACCTGGGTCTGGGACGCCGCTGGTAAGGAGAACCAGGACGCCATAGCCGGCCGCTACATCGAGACCACGGCGGCTCGGCTCCTCTTCAACGAGGCCATCCCCGTCGAGGTGCCCTATATCAACTACTCCCTGAGCGAGAAGGATATCCGCGGCCTCATCGAGTGGACCTATAAGAACAAGGGCCCGTATATCACCGTGGTGATGCTCGACGCCATCAAGGACATGGGCTTCAGGTACGCCACCTTCTTCGGCGCCACCATCGGCATGGACGACATCATCATCCCCGGCGAGAAGTACGAGATGATCGACGCGGCCAACAAGCAGGTCGACGGCATCCAGAAGCAGTACCTGTCCGGCCATATCACCCAGGAAGAGCGCTATAACCAGGTCGTCGAGGTGTGGTCCAAGACCAACGAAGAAGTGACCGCGGTGATGATGAAGACCCTGGAGAAGGACCGCGCCGGCTTCAACAACATCTATATGATGGCTAACTCCGGCGCCCGCGGCTCTAAGAACCAGATCCGCCAGCTCGCCGGCATGCGCGGCCTCATGGCCAAGCCGGGCGGCGACATCATCGAGCTCCCCATCCGCTCCAACTTCAAGG
>CALKWG010000212.1 GCA_938004315.1 uncultured Spirochaetaceae bacterium | reverse complement strand
GAGATCGTATTCGGTGACTGGAGTTCAGACGTGTGCTCTTCCGATCTGCCCTCAGGGTCTCGATGGCCGCTTTGATGTCGGCGAGGTCTTTTTCAGGCAGGCGTAGATCGAGCTGGTTGGTTTGGGGCATGGCGTTTTCTCCTTACATGAACTTTTTTAGTCCCGGCGAAGGAGGCCGCGGAGCGCCTCCGCGTCGAGCCGATTTGGATTCTGACGCATGTCTTGAGCGAATGCAAGAGTCGAGCTAAATAAATCGATATCATCGTAGTGAGTATTTATTACATCATAATAAAGGCCGAGCGCTTGCTTTCCCCGGAAGCGGGCTTATACTTTGGCGTATCATCATGAGAGGGAGGCTTTTATGGCCGCGAAATTCGAAATTTACCAGGATAAGGCGAAGAAGTATCGCTTCAGGCTCAAGGCCGGCAACGGGCAGGTCATCGCGACGGGCGAAGGCTATGAGTCGAAATCGGCCTGCGTCAACGGAATCGAGTCCATCAAGAAGAACGCCGCCGACGCTCCGATCGTCGAGGTGAGCGAATAGGAAGCGCCCTGCCGGCGAGCCGCCGCTCCGCCGGCTTCGCGCGAAGGGTCGATAGTCCCGAAGCCCCCGCGACGCCCATGCGCGTCCGGGGGCTTCGTCGTCTTTTTGCGGGGACGCCGCGCCCTAGAGCGGACTACTAGACCAAGACGAAGGCCCTGAAGCCCCGCGCGCCGTAGTACGAGTCGGCCCCGTTGTGGTAGGCGAAGACGCGTCCGTAGCGGCGGTCGCCGAAGAGCGCGCCGCCGCGCGCGCGCATATCGGGCGGCGTGAAGAGCCAGCTCGAGGTCTTTAAGTCGAACTCGCCCAGGGCTTGAAGGCGGCGATAGAGCCCCTCGTCCAGGAGCGCGGCGCCCATGCGCTCGGCCTCCTCCATGGCGCTGGAGGGCGGCGGGGCGTTCTTGCGGCCTAGCCGCGCGGCGCGGTCGTAGCAGAGGCTGCGCCGTCCTACCGGGCTCTCCGCGGCGCAGTCGACGAAGACGAGCGGGCCGCCTTCGCCCTCGCGGCCGATACAATCGGGCTCGCCGCCGGAGGCTTCCATGGCCGACAGGGCGGCCAGGGCCGCCGGCGAGGCCGCGAGGCGCGCGACGGCTTCGTCCCAGCCGACGCCCGCGCGGCGCCCGGGGTGGGCGGCGAAGCGAGCTTTGAGGACGGCGAGGATATCCACGGCCGTATGTTCATGGGCTAGGTTCGGTTTTGGCATAGGGCCCTTCCTTTCATCGCCTGTTAAATATAACGACGCCGAACGCGGACGCGGAACTCAGGCGAGCGCGATCCCTAAATCGGCCGCGCTACCTGAGTCGGGCACCACCGACTTATCGTAAGATCCGCCCCCGGTTCGGATTCTATAGGTGCCCTTGCCCTCGATGGATCGTATCAGACGGTAGGAATCGCCCTCTAGGATGACGGCGCAGCCGTTCTCTATCCCTAGGAAATCGTAGGCGCCGCCGCGGACGAAATCCATGAAGCGCCCCTCGGCCTCGCGTTCGTCCAGGTGGGGGCTGTGGCAGCCGTCGATGAAGCCCAAGCACTCGATGAGGCTATAGTTCCAATCATCGCCGCCTCCGAAGCTGTCCGTATCGCTAATGCCGCGGGCGAACCAGCACATGCTGCCCGCGCTGAGGCCGGCGAAGACGAAGGCGTCGTCTGCTTTGCGGGCGGCCAGGGCGCGGTCCAAGCCGGTCGCGCGCCAGCGCTCAGCTAAGAAGCGGGTGTCGCCGCCGCCCACGTAGACGATGTCGGCCGCGCCGACCGCGGCCTGTATCTCGGCGGCCGAGGGGTCGCGCCGCGCGAGGAGCAGGGCGTCGCAATCGCAGCCTAGGCCGCCGTAGACCTCGGCGACCGTTTTTATATAGCCCTCGGGGTCGCCGCTGGCGGTAGGGATGAAGAGGAGGCGCGGACGATCCTTGCCAGGCAGGGCGGCGACGGCGCGGTCTATGGCCAGGGTCTCCCGCAGGGCGATCTCGCCGCCGCCGATTAGGACGAAGCTGCTCATCTATAGTCTCCTTATGCGATCGAAGCGTGATCCGAAACGGCGCGGGCGGGCGGACGCTCCCGCGCTTGCCTAGCGCCCCGCCTCGAGGTAGAGCGTACGTATGAGCCTGAGCGTTTCGGGACCGCGCGGATCGTTATGACCCGATAACACGATCTCCGGCTTGAAAGTCAGGCAGCGATCCAAAGGATGAAGTAGACGGCGGCAGCGCCGTTTACGACGTACGAGTTGGTCATGCAGCCGGGTATGAGGTCGCAGCGTACCATAGTCACGCGCTCGTCGATGCGCTCGATCGTGTAGGACAAGGGACCCTCCTAGGGACATTCTGCAAGCGATGCTACGCGAAATACAGGCGCGGGGCAATCGGGGATTTCATCTATACGAAAATTCTCCTTGCGAAAGCCGGCGCCGCCGCGCACTGAAGCCTAGGCGGCTCTGGCCGACGCACGGCGCAGGAGGATATACTGCCGGCCATGGATGAAACGCAGAAAGCCAGGCAGAAGCGCGCCGTTCTCATCGCCGCGCTCGCCCTGGCCTTGATCGTAGCGGCGGCCTTCGCCTTGGTCCCGCTCCTTCGCGTCGGCGCCGATATTGGAGCGCCGTCTGAGCTCGGCGACGGGCGCTACGGCGTGACCATGTGGGACATACGCGCCTCCTATCCCCACGACGCGCTAGCCTTCTTGAACCTGATCACGCTCGACCCTTATTTCTCGCAGTTCTATCCCCAAGGCGACGGCGAGCGTTGGCGAGCGCTCATGAGCCGGGCCGAGCGCAGGGCGGTCGACCGGCGGTCGATGATCGAGTCGAAGTCATAGCGCATAGGGCGTCACAGCTCCTTCTTGAAGAACCAGAGGCCTCGGCCGCCGGGGAGCGTCGCTTCGTCGGCGGCTTTCATGCCCAAGGCTAGGTAGACGGGGATATTGGCAGGATCGGTGGTCTCAAGCTCGTATGCTCTGAAGCCCAGATCCTTGAAACGCCGCTCGAAATAGGCGAAGGCGCGGCGCATGACGCCCTTGCCCTGGCTCGCCGGCTCGACGGCCGCGGTATAGAGGTGAAGGCCCAGCGGGTCAGCGCCTTGGGCGCGGTAACGCTCCTGCACGAGGTCGCCGAAGGAGCGCATGACGGCGAGCTCCGCGGGCTTCAAGCAGAGCGCGAAGCGGAGGGCAGCCGGTAGGCCGCCTGACAGCGCGACGCGCAGGGGCGAGACTTGGATGCGGTCGGCTTCGTCCATGAAGGTAATATAGCCGACGGCGCGCCTGCCTTCGAGGGCGACGACGACGCGGCCGTAGCGGGCGGCCACGCCGCCCATGAAGCGGAAGAGGGCCCGTAGGGCGCGGCGCCGTCGGCCCTCGTCGGGGATGAGCGCCCGCCAGTTGGCGTGCGCCATGAAGGCATCGGCCATCAGGGCGGCCATCGCCCGGACGCCGCGGCGGCGGAGGGTCCGTTCCTCGCGTCCGTCGGTGTAATACACCATAGGGCTATCCTAAGCGGCGCCAAGCGCGCGTAGGAGCGGCAAGGCCAGGCCGTCTAACCGTAGGAAGTAGTCGACGCCGCCTAGGCCGAAGTTTAGGTCGCTCCGCCCGGTGAGCGCTAGCTCGCGAAGCTCGCCGCGACCGGCGACGAGGCGTACCTCGCCTTCTATATCGAGCTCGCCGGCGCCATACCGGACGATCGCCCGCCCGAGTCGGCGTCGTGTAAGCTTCGCGTAGTCATGGATCCATAGTTCGCCGCCGGTCTCGAAGCTCGAGGCACGGAGTTCGTCGTCGTAGCAGCGTTGGAAGGCGTCCCATTCGGCCAGGGTCCTGAAGGGCCAGCCTTCTAAGAATCCGTAGTCGTCGAGCCTGCCGTCAGCGCCGCAGCGAGA
This sequence comes from uncultured Spirochaetaceae bacterium, assembly GCA_938004315.1. GTDB lineage: Bacteria > Spirochaetota > Spirochaetia > Treponematales > UBA12059 > DAIPLR01. The sequence goes on along the minus strand of CALKWG010000212.1, from coordinate 4,569 downwards.
GCAATAGAGCCGAGCCCCGGACGCGCGCATGCTAAGGATGCCGTGGCAGTCGGGGCAGACGTAGAGTATATCCTCGAGCCCCTCGGCCGGGGCCCGGCTCGGACGCGCTATCATGGCGCGCTTTTGGAAGGCCCACTCGTCGTGCGACAGCCGGGAGGCGAGGGCCTCATGTATTTCGGGTAGGCCCATGCCGCCGATCTCGTCGCCGCGCAAGGCCAGCTCGTAGCAGAGCTCTATGCGCCGGCCTTCGCGCGGGGATTTGGCCCAGCGGGGCAAGCTTAAGTAGCCGCCGGCTACCCGGCAGGTGATCACGTCCAGGCCCAAGGAGCGGGCCAAGGCGGCGGCCGACTTAGGTAGCGGCGCGCTTTGGCCAAAGAAGGAGATATCGCCCTCGGGGAAAAGGAGCACGGGGTAGCCCGAAGCGACGGCGGCGCGGATGCCGGCGACGGTACGGAGGTCGCCGCCGCCCTTGGTGGCCATGATGCAGCGCGCGACGAAGGTCAGGACGAAGCGCAGGGCCGGGCTGACGAAGAGGTCGCGGCTGGCCACGATGTGGGGCGTGATCGCGAAGGGTAAAGGCACCTGCACCACGTCCATGGCGAAACTGTGGTTCGCTAGGAGGAGGAACGGTTTATCACGCTTAAAGTCGACGCCCGGCCCGACGCAGTCCGCGCGCGAGGCGACCTTCCGCATCCAAGATTCGACGAAGGGCCTTAAGGCGCGGAGGGCTAGGTCGGAGCTACGGTCGGCGAAGAGCTTGGCCATGCCTTAGCCCAAGGCCGCGCTTAAGATCTGGTAGGTCAGGATGCCGAGATAGTTCCCCAGCGCGTAGCCGGCCAAGCCCGCCGCGATGCCGGGGGCGATGAGCCTACGGTTCCCCAGGGCGCCGGCCACGATGCCCACGAAGGGCGGTGAGCAGACGGCGGCGGTCGAGGCTATCATCATGGTATCGCGGTCGAGGCCGAAGAGGCGGCACAGGAGCGCGTGCAGGGCGACCGAGGCGACGACGGCGTAGGCGACCAGGGCGAGGATCGCGGGTCCGGCCTCGAGCACCCGGCGGACGTCGCCCATGGCGCCGGCGGCGAAGCAGAAGACCAGGATGAGGTACTCGCCTAATTCGAAGCTGCCGGACGCCTCGCGCACGCGGCGGACGAAGCTCAAGGCGACGGCGGCGCTGGTCAAGGCCAGGATCAGGATCATGGTCCGCGAGGCCTCGGGCGCGAGGAGGCTCAGGCCGAAGGCGAGGCCGACGCAGGCGACGGCCAGGACGACGTTAAGGCCTAAGGCGCCTAGGCGGGAGGCGCGGAGGACCTCCCCGATGAAGGGGAAGCGCTTATGGGCGACTTCGTCATAGAGCTCCTGCCCCGGGCGGCCCGCGGCCGCCTCGGACGCGGAGGGTTCGGCGGGCTTCAGGATGAGGCCGAAGACCTTCTTGGCCGGGCCTATGAAGAAGAGGATGTAGAGCGCCCCGATCGCGACGTCGGCCGCGTGCACGGCCAGGTAGAGGTCGTTGTTTACCCGGAGGGCCAGGCGCAGGGCGGCTAGGTTGGGCGTGCCGCCGGTATAGACGCCGACGAGGAGGCCGGCGAGCTTAGGGTAGTCGGGTAGGAAGGCCGGAAAGATCGCGGCGCCGGCGGCTAAGGCGATTACGACGGCGACGCAGGCCAAGGCTATGCCGAGCATCATCCGGCCGGCGACCTTCCCCCAGGAGCGGACGTCCAGGGTAAAGAGGAGGAGCGGAATAGAAAGGCCCACGGTCACCGTCGTTACCAGGTCGAAGGCCTGGAAGGCCGCCTGGCCGCGGAGCAGCGTGTTGCCCAGCGCTATACCCAGGGCGTAGGAGGCCAGGAGCGGGTTCAGGAACGACAGGGTGCGAACCCGGTCGCGGGCCAATTGGGTCAGGGCGGGTACGGCGAAGGCCAAGAGCGCGAATGCGATGGTAGCCATAGGGGGCCTATTGTATGGCCATTACGGCGGGGCGGTCAACGAAAACCGCTTGATCTATCGGATTACTCATACGGCGAGCCCGGTTCCATAGCGGCTCGGCTTGCGCGCCGCGCTCGCCCCGGACTATGATCATCGGCGATGAAACGAATAATGTTCCCGATACTGGCTCTCGGATTAAGCGTCGTTTTTTTCCTTAATCCCTTAAGCTCCTCCGAACCCACGGCGCCGGCCGTCGCCGAAAAAGCCGGACAGCTTATGGTGCCGCAGCGTAACGTCGCCATCGCGGTGGTCGATCTCGAGGCCGCCGGCCTCTCGTTCCTCTCCCCCGGCGATATCGCGACGCTTAGGCGCTTCCAAGACGACCTATCCGGCCTGGCGAGCGTCTCACGGGTGGAATCCATCTTAACCGCGACCAGGGTGATCGCCGCGGGCGAGGATATCATCGTCAGCAAGGCGATACCGGCCGATCAGAGCTCAGTCACCGAGCCGTACCTAAGGGAGCTCGCGGCCGACCTGCCTGCGTTCCCCGAGCTCGCTCCTTACGTAGACGGCAGGCTCGGCACCCTGCTCTTCTATGTGTACTTCGGGAACAAGACGCCCTCCATCGACATCTTCAACGGCATGCGCGCCGTGCAGGAGCGCTGGGAGGCGTCCCTGCCCTTCGAGTTCACGGGGCAGGGGCCGATCATCGCCGAGACCGAACGCCTGATCACCAAGGACCTGGTCCTTCTTTTCCCCCTGCTAATCGCTATGGTCGTGGGCGTCTTCATGCTCTTCCGTAGTTTGAAAGCCATGCTGGCCTCCGTGCTGCTGATCGCGATCTCGACCGCGGCCGCCTATAGCGCCGTCCGCTTCGTAGGCATACCCGACAGCCCCATGCTGCTCCTCGTGCCGGTGTTCAGCCTGGGCCTCTTAAGCGACTACGCCATCCATTACTTCTATCATCACTTCCACGTGGACAAGCTCGACGAGCGACTGGGGCTCAGAAAGTCTCTGATGTTCCCCCTAAGCCTCACGGCCATATCGACGATCACGGGGTTCCTATCCTTGAGCCTCATCGGCAGCTCCGGCCACCTGCAGATAGGCCTCCTCATCGCCGTCGCGGTGGCGCTCGCCTGGATCGGCCTCTTCTTCTGGCTCGATTACGGTAGCTATACCGCGCCCGATCGGGAGCTCCTCCCCGCGTTCAGGAAGGCCCAGGCCAGGCTCTTCGCGAAGATCGCGGGGCATCGTACCCTGCTCGTGTTGGCCATAGTCGCGGCGACCATCTGGGGCGGCTTCCAACTCAGGAAGATTACGATCGAGCCCTACCCCATCGAGCAGCTGCCTTCCTCCACTACCGTCAAGCGCGCCGACGCGCGCATCAACGAGCGCTTCTACGGCACCCTGCCTTTCTTCATAGAGATCGATACCGGCGAGAAGCTCGGCATCCTCCGTAAGGAAACCATGGCCGAGCTCGACGATATACACGCCGCCTTCGAGAGGGAGGATATCGGCTACGCCTTCTCCGTCCTGAGCGTTTTGAAGCGCATTCACCTGTATTTCATGGGCGACGAGGATAGCTTCGTCCACGGCGACGAGTTCGACGACATCTACGACGCCCTGATCGAGCAGTATCTGCTCTATTACTCGTCCGGCGTCGAGCCCTTAGAATATGAGTCGATGCTCGACAACTCCTACCGCGTGCTCTCGATTAAAGGCCTGGCCTACTACCGCAACTATGAAGACCTCCGCCGCTTCTACGCGCTCGTAGACGAAATCCGCGCCGGCCTGCCCGAGGCCTGGTCCTTAGAGGTGCACGGAACCGTCGCCCAACTGGAGCGCGAGCGGCGGAACCTCAGCCAGAATTGGCTCCTCTCGTTCTTAGGCGGCGGGGCCCTCATCTTCCTTACGGTATTATTGTATTACCGCAAGCCTAAGCTGGCGTTCTTCAGCCTCGTGCCCAGCGCCATCAGCATGCTCGTCTCCTTCGGGCTCGTAAGCTCCTTAGGCATCTCGATCGACGCGTTCTCCATCATCTTCGTATCGATCACCACGGGCCTCGTCGTGGATTACAGCATCCACACCCTGACCGCGCTCGAGAAGCTGCCGTCGATACGCAGCCTGGAGGAAGGCTTCGCGCAGATCCTGGGCTACAGCGGCGTGCCGATTTTCTTGAGCTTCATAACCTCATTGGTTTCGTTCTCGGCCCTGTTCATCTCGTCGTTCCAAGGCGCCCGCAACTTGGGTTTCCTCCTCTTTACCTCGCTGATCCTCGCCTTCTTTTTAAGCCTCTACCTTTTACCGCTCTTGGTCCTTCCCGGAAGGATAAACGCCCCGAAACAAGGAGAAATCGATGCGTAAAATGATCAGCCTCGCTTTACTTCTGCTCGCCGCCGCCGCGCTCTATGCCGACGGCGTGACCGTAGAGCAGATTTTAAACAACTTCGACAAGACCCTCGGCGTCCCGAATATCCAGGGTAGTTTTAAGGTACAGTTGATCTCTCGAGCGGGAGAGGTCCGAGAGATTCAAGCCAGGGCTTTCCAAAAGTACGTCGGCGGTTCGCAGATCAACCGCCTGTTCATCTTTGATAGATCGGAAGAGCAAACGTCTGAACTCCAGTCACCGAATACGATCTCGTA
>CALKWG010000211.1 GCA_938004315.1 uncultured Spirochaetaceae bacterium | reverse complement strand
AGGGCGGGGAAACCTATGAGGACCAGGTCGCCAGCGGACGCCGCGGAACCCGCGCCGAGCGGCGGAAGGCCCTTGGCCAGGTTATGCCAGGCGGGCTCGTAGCCGCGGGCGCGCAGGGCCTCCGCGACGATGCCCAGGGCCCGGTAGGTATTGCCGGTGCCGGAATAGTAGAGGATATGGGCGGTGCTCATGGGCGGGGGCTCCCTTCAAAGGCGCGCGGCCGCGCCGGGTCGTTAGATTATACGCTCCAGGCTTGCGACCACGGAGGCCCAAAAGCCCGGCGAGGGGTCGGCGCGGAGCCGTTCGAACTCCTCGGGGGTATACACTAAGAGATCCAGGGCGGGGAAGAGCTCGTAGAGCCCGTCGAAGAGCTCCGGGCGCCGCGTGAAGGGCAGCTCCGTCCGCGCCACGACGATCAGGTCCAGGTCGCTATCGGGGCCGGCCGAGCCGCTCGCGTGGCTGCCGAAGAGCCACGCCCCGAGTACCCGGCCTTCGAGGAGCTCGCGGAGCCGTTTCCGAAGGCCTTGGGGCCCCAGGCCGTAATACGGGTCGCGCGTCTTCCAGATGACGGCGTCGCTCATAGAAGCCCCCTTAGCCGAGCCACGCGGATCGCGCGAAGTCCAAGATGGTCCGGGCATGGGCGATGGCTTCGCTCGCCTGCTCTCGGTCGAAGTACTCGAAGGGGGCGCCGGCGGGGAGGGCGTCAGGGTAGCGCGTCGTCATATAGTATTGGTCCAAGCGCCTCGCGGCGCGTTCGATCTCCCCGTTTATATCCAAGGCCTTCGCAATGTCGGCTATGGAATGGCTCCGCACGCGATCGGCCCCCCGGCGGATGGCCAAAGCCTTCAATGCCTTTTCACCGACTTGCTGGGCGATATAGCAGGTCTGCGACCAGCGTTCATCGCCGAACGTGTCGAGGGCCCACCCCATGTCATCCTCCGCCTGCCGTAGCCAATCGTCCGACCTGTCGTTCGTCATAGTTCCAGTATAGCGCATGGCGGGCAGGGGAGGGGAGGGCTAGCCTGACCGGGCGCCAGGGCCGGCCAGCGCGCAGCTTGAGCCGGCTATGCGAGGGCTATAGTAGGCGGTAGTCTGCGTCGATGAAAGACCTTGGTTTTCTCTCTTTGCTAGACATGCTTAGTTTCACATGTTATATAGCTATATCTGTTTCTATTTAAGGAGTCCCTTTATGAAGAAAACCCTTGCGGTCCTGGCCCTACTCGCCGTGGTCGTGGCCGGCGCCGCCGCCCAGACCTACTATGGCATCGGTGTAGGCATGCAGACTACGACGGCGCATCTCTTAGCGGACGGTAAGCTAAAAACTACCGCGATCGCTTTAAATGTCGATACGGTCGTCGGGAACACTATTTGCGTCGTCTTCTCATCTTCTATTTCTATGCCGAATCGGTTAGCAGTCTATAATAGCGACGGTTCCTTGTATAATGAGGGAGCGCTGGGCTCTCATATAGATATCCGCTTCGGGGCGGATATGCTCGCTGCCCTGGCATATCGGTTCGTTTTCGGCCAAGCGGAGCTGCTCGTAGGAGCCGGAGCCGGCATTAACCTGTTGCAGCTTATGAGCTCAACCGAGGTTAGCGGCTTCCAGTTTATGAATTTCGGTTTCGGCGGATTCGCCACGGCTGCCATTAATCTGTCACCTAATTTCCAGCTCTATGGCGGAGTGCGTTACTTATATGCTCCGGAAATATTAATCGCGACGAGAATGGAAGGAACGGGTTTTTCCGTCGCAACGACCTTTACACCGCATGTCGGCTTAAAAATCCGCACCCGCTAGACGCCTAAGCCGCCCGTATCGGCCGCCCGCCTAGCGGGCGGTTTTCTTTACCTCCGCTCTTGAATTCCCTTCGCCCAGGTGTTAGAGTGTTCATCGCGTGAACACGCGCGGGTCGGCGCTCAGGCGGCCCGACGGCGACCGTTCCCGCCAGACTCCCGCCCGACTAGACCCGGTAGCGCGCTCCGGCCGCGCCGGGCGGGGCGGGACTACAGGCTCATAGGCCGCGAGGAGAACCGGGCCCCTCGCGATAGCCGCCCCCATGGGCGGCGGCCGGCTCGTACCCTAATCCGCCCGGAGCTGCCGCGACGCTCGCTCCGCTCTCCCGAACAAGAAAGACCCATGATCAACGCCACCATATCGTTCGATACTCTAGCTTCCCTCGCCCCCGAGGCGGCGTCGGCCGTAGCGTCGTCCCCGGCCGACGCGGAGCTGGCCATACTGGAGAGCATCTACGAGTCCCAGCGCCGCCAGCGGGCCCTGACCCAGCGCGAGCTGGCCGAGTCCGCGGGGCTGTCCCTAGGCATGACGAACGCGCTCCTTAAGCGCTTCGCCGACAAGGGCTGGGTGATGCTACGCCGCCTGAACGCGCGGAACATCCAGTACGCCCTGAGCCCCGAGGGCGTGGCCGAGATAGCCAGGCGCAGCTACCGCTACTTCCGGCGGACCGCCCGCAGCGCCGCCATGTACCGCGACATCCTGGAGGCCTTCGCCATGCGGGCCAAGCGCGGCGGCGCCCAGCGCGTCGTCCTGGCCGGCGCCTCCGACCTGGACTTCATCCTGGAGTACGCCTGCGAGCGCCACGGCCTGACCTTCGTCAAGGGCGCCGACCCGGTCAAGGCGGCCCGCCTGGCCGCCGACCCCTCCACCGTGCTCATCGAGGCGGAGGGCGACGACCCGTCCTCCCCGCCCCTGCCGGGCGCCAAGCGCCTGGCCGAGGTGCTGGTGGGGGCCTGAGCCGAGGTCTGGGCCGGGCCGCCCCCGCCCTGCGGGCCGTCAAAGGCTTCGGTTCGACCTTCGAAGCCTGGGCCGCGCTGCGGTCCATGATCCCTTGGGCGAGTTCGCCGTCGATACCGTTTCTATTCAACGCAGGTAGGGTAGCCATGCAAGAGCCGAGCCTGGAGGCGATAAAAAACTTGTTCGCCGCGTGCTCCTGGGGCAATACGACCGAGACCGCGGAGGACTGGCTGCGGCAGTTCCGCGACGGCGACGACGAGGCTAAAGCCCGGCTTTTTAAGCGCGCGTTCGTCGAGTCTCCCGACGGCCAGGCCGTGAAGGCCTTGTTCTCCGAGGCGCAAATCAAGGGCTACCTAGCCGGCATGACCCGACCCCTGCCGCGCTCGAGCCAGGAGAGGCGCCGCAAAGTATGGCGCTACCTCTACTTAGGCGTTCGCGAAGCTATCCCCGAGCTGGATTGGCGCATCGGATCTTAGGGAGAAGCGCGATGCTTAAAGACTACGAGGCGCTCTACGCCCTGCAGGACGAAGCCCTAGCCCTGACTTTCGAGGAGCCGCTCGGCTTTTACCTCTCCGGCGGGACCGCGCTCAGCCGTTTCTACCTCGGCCATCGCTATAGCGACGACTTGGACTTCTTTACCCACGAGCTGGGGCTCTTCGGCGACGCCTTCCGGCTCGTCGCCGGCAAGCTCAGCGCGCGCTGGCCGGGGCTCGAAATCGAGATAGACGCCCGGGACTTCAAGCGCGTCCGTATCGCGACGGGCTCCGTGGATTTGAAGATAGATTTCGTCGCCGACCGAATCCCGCGCGTCGGGCTCCCCCTCGCCAGGGGGGCGCTCGTCGTGGATACGGTGAGGAATATCCTAAGCAATAAGATCTGCGCCGTCCTGGACCGCGACGAAGGCCGCGACGTAGCCGACCTGGCGGCGATATCGCTGGCCCGCCGGTTTAACTGGAAGGCGGCCTTGGCGGACGCCGCGACCAAGGAGCGATTCGAGCTTGAAGAGCTCTTGTTTCGCCTGCAAACCTTTCCCGTCGCGGCCTTACGCGCGGTCCCGTTCGCTAAGCCCGATACGGCGGAGCGCTACGCCGGCGTCCTACCGGACTTGGTCCGGGATCTGGGCCGCGGCGGCATGAACTCGCTCGCTCAGGCCGGCGCCCCGGAGCTATCATGAACGCCGATGCCCTCTTAGTCGTCGTCGCCGAAGTCTGCCGCGGCGATCCGCGGGTCGCGGCCGCCTACCTCTTGGGGAGCCGCGCGGCCGGTACGGCCAGGCCAAGCAGTGACGTGGACGTGGCGCTCCTACCCGTCCGCGGTACGGACTTGGACGCCCGGGCGCGGGTCGCCTTGGGTACGGAGCTTTCGTTCCGCTGCGGCCTCGATGCGGACGTCGGGGTCTTAAGTTCGCGCAACCTGGTGTACGCGCGCGAGGCGGTCTTGAAGGGCCTGCGCGCCTACGCCGCCGACCCAGGCTACGCCGACTTTATGGAGATGACCTTCCTTTCCATGTACGGCCAGTATAACGACGACCGCCGGGAGCTCCTTCATGCCTTCGCCGTCTAGCGACATAGCGCTCAATAAGGCCGCGATCATCGGCCGCTGCATCGCGCGGATCAAAGAAGAGTATGTTGCCGATCCGGAATTTACGAACCAGACGCGGGTCGACGCGCTTACGCTCAACGTAGAGCGGGCCTGCCAAGCGGCCATAGACCTGGCCTTCGTCCGCATACATGAGCGGCCGCGAGGATAAGGTATACCTGAGCCATCATATCGTACGGCCGGTCATGCTGGCCGCCTTCGCCTTATTAGCCGGCTGCGCTACCCAGGTGCCGCCGACCGTGAACGTCGCTCTCGCCGCCTACGAGGCCGAGCTAGGATTCGCCGCGGGCGATGCCGTCGCGATCGCTTGGTTGGCGGACGCGGCCTTGCAGGCTCCCGGCTTGTTGGCCGGGCCCGCGAACCTCGCGGCCGGCGCGGGCGATGTAGAGCTTGCCGTCTTCGCCATGGCCTCGCCGACGGCGGCCGAGGATCGCGAGCCGCGCGGCACCGTAATCTTCGTTCACGGCTACATGGCCCGGGCCGAGAGCTCGCTTCCCGCGATACGGGCCTTGGCTGAAGGCGGCTGGCTCGTCTTAGCGCCGGATTTGCCCGGTCACGGCCGCTCGGGGGGCGACCCTCTGGACATCGATAGCTTCGACGACTATGGCCGCGCCCTGTCCCGGGTCGTCGGCGCGGCGTCCGCCGCGGGCCTGCCGCGGCCCCTAGCGCTCGTTGGGCATAGCCTGGGCGGCGCCGTGATCCTCTCCTACCTGGAGGAGGGCGGGTGCAGAGCGGATGCGGCCCTGCTTCTGGCGCCCCTCCTGCGCATACGCGCCCACGCGCCTGCCTCTATCGGGGCGGCCGTCGCGGGCTTGTTCTCCGACGAGCTGCCAGGCGGGGCGCGCCGCGGCTGGTTCCGGGCCTATCGGGCTTGGGCGAGCCGGCCGCACGCGCGGCTCCTAGTCCAAGCGCTTTCAGCGCCCGACGCCCCGCGCTTGGGCTTCCTCCTTATGGGCCGGGACGAGGCGCTCAGTAACGCCGCCTCGGCGAGGCTGGGCCGTTCGCTCGCCGGGTTAGCCGCCTGGGGCGGCCTCTCTACCCTGTCGGGCCTCGGGCATTGGGAGCTGGATAAAGCGGACGCCGACCCGCAACTGTGGGCGGCCCTGCTCGATTCTTTAGGGGAGCTGACTGAACGATGAGACGAAGCTTGGCATGCATCATGGCCGTGGCGCTGGCCGCCGCGGCCCCCGCCGTCGCCCAGGAATTCGGCGCCGATTCGCCGCAAGTCCTGGCCCTGCGCGAGGCCTACCTGAGGGCGGGCCTGGCCCTCCCGCTCACGAGCTTCCCGGCGAGCCTGCGGCAGCTCCGGGAGGCGGGAGCCGCCGTGGGCTACGTCCCTGAGACGGCCGCGGCGCCGGAGGCCGAAGGCGCCCGATACTACGCTTTCCTGGATACGGTCCTCGAAGCCTGGCTGGCCGGCGAGGGCCTCATGATCGAGCCGGCGGCCCCGCGGGTCGGAGTCGACCTGGCCCGGGCCTGGGCCGGCCGCGCGCCCTTCCTGCGCGCGGGGCTGGCGGTGGCGGCCGACAACGGCCTCTTTATAGGCTTGGAAATCGAAGGGCGCAAGGAATGGGACGGCGTCTATCACAATACCTGGAACCTGCCGGCCGACGGCGGCTCCGGGCAGGGCCTCCTTTTCGACAACCAGATCCTAGCGCGCGGCATGCTGGCCTGGGAGGGCGACGGCGTGCGCCTCAGCCTGGGCCGCGGACCGGTACAGCTGGGCCCCGCCGCCCTGAAGGGCTTCTACCCGACCGAGCTCCTGCCCTACGTCGACGCGTTCCGCTTCTACGGCCGCTTGGGGCGCCTGAGCTTCGATTGGCTCTTCGGCGGCTTCTATCCCATAGAATCGTGGGAAGCCATCGGTCCGGACGGAGACGGCGTCTTCCAAAACGACGTTATTAAGAAAGATGAGCTCTGGAACGGGGCCTCGCCCACGCCGCCCTTCTTCGGCATCCACCGCATCCAGTACACGGGCAGGCGCTTCCGCGCCGCCATAGGCGAGCAGATTTTCTACGCGCGGAGCCCGGTCTACTGGGAGGCCAACGACTTCCTCCCGGTGGCCACCTGGCACGGCCTGGATTTCTACCCGGACAACATGGCCCTGATCCTGGACTTCTCCTGGGCCGCGGCCCCGGGCCTGGCCCTGCACGCCATGGCCGGCTACGACGACATCAGCTCCGATATCTTCGGCGTGGCCGACAGCCCGGTACCCACCATAGACGCCTACGCCCTGGCCGCGGAGTACGCCGCCCCGAGCCTGCTCGGCGGCCTGCGCGCCCTAGCCCAGGCCGGCTATACCCACTACCTGTGGGGCAACTTCGACGCCATCGAGTCGCATAGCGACCTCTTAGGCGGAGAGAAGCTGCATTTAGCCCGCCAGGTAGCCCGCTACTATACCGACGACGGCGACGGCATACTGCTACCCTTCTCCAGCCCCTACGGCCCCGGCGCCGCCTGGCTCAAGCTGGACGCCTTCGCCCGGCCGCTGGCGCCGTGGCTGACCCTGTCCTTGGACGCGCTCATTCTTTCTAAGAATACGCAAGCGAACCTCGTCGATACCGAGTATAAGCGCGACCCGGCCATAGAGAACGCCCCGCGGACGCTCTTTATAGAGCTGGGCCTCAAGGCTCGGGCCGAGGCAGACCTTGGCTTCGGCCGCGGTTTCATAAGCCTGCGGCCGGGGCTCGTGGCCAAGGACGGGGCCCTAGCCGGCGCCCTGGACCTGCGCGCCGGCCTCTCCTTCGGCGCGGGCGACGGGGCGCTCAGGCGCTACTAGGTATGGCCGGAGCGTACGGTCTTCAGCGCGCGGCGCCGGCCTCCCTCGCCGCGCTCATCGCCCTCGCCGCGGCCGGCTGCGGTACCCTTGGCCTCTATCCCGCCGACCCCCTAGAGCCGCGCCGGGAGGCCTTGCGGGCGGAGGCGCATGCCGGGGCGGAGGGGCCGGCGACGGCGGAGTACCGCGCCATGCTGGCCGCGCTCTTCCGCGGCTATGAGTTCCCAGGCGCTTTACGCTTCGAGCTGGCCGAATGGGAGAAGGGCCGGGTAGGGCTCATCGTCCTGGATCCGCCGTTTAGCGCGCCGCCGCGGGGCACGATCGTGGCTTACCACGGCTTCATGTCCTACAGCGGCTATAATGTGCCGGGCCTAGCCAGGCTGGCCGAGCGCGGCTGGCTCGTGCTAGCGGCCGACCTACCGGGGCACGGCTTCTCCACGGGCCTGTCCGGGGCCATAGGCGACTTTAGCGATTACGCCCTCCTGTCGGCCGCCTTGAAAAACTGGGCGCGGGAGCGCGGGGCCGTCGGGCCGTGGGTGATCCTTGGTCACAGCGCCGGCGGCGCGGCGGTCCTGGCCAGCTTGGAGCGCGAGCCGGGGCTCTTCGACGCCGGCGTGCTCCTGGCGCCCCTCGTGAGGCCGGCCGGCTACGGCCGCTACCGCGCCGCGGCGGCGGTCTTGGGGCCCTTCGTGGCGGCGGTGCCGCCCTACGGCTACGAGGAGGGCTTCCTAGGCGCGCCTTTCATACCGCTATCGTACCTGCGTCGGCTGGGCGCTTGGCAGCGCCGGCTGGCTAAGGCCGGCCCCGCAGCTACGCCGCTCCTTTGCCTTTGGGGCGAGGATGAGGACGCCATAAACGTAGCGTACAGCCGCCGCGCCATCGTGCGGGCTTTCCCGGCCGTCCAGGAGTTGACCCTTCCGGGCGTGGGGCATATCGTCTTCGACCTAGGCGCCGGGCAAGCCGCCGCCGTCGACGCCATCGGGCGCTTCCTGGACCGAGTCCGGCCCTTGACGGCGGCGCCGTAACCGATACGCTTCAAGAAGCATTGTCAGAGAACGATATTAAGGAACGACTATGACCGTCGACGACATAAAAGTCTCCGTTACGAGCCGGCACCTCAACCGCCACGTCTACTATATGGCTTCGACCTTCGTCGCAGCCGACGCCCTGGCCGTCATGGCCTGCTTCGGCTTCGGCTTCTTCGTGGTAAACGCCTACGACCTGGCCATCATCAACTTCAAGTCCTTCGTGACCTACTGGCCCTACCTGCCCGCCTTCATCGCGGTGTTCTTCGGCATCCACCTATACCCCGGCATAGCCCTGGCCCCGG
>CALKWG010000210.1 GCA_938004315.1 uncultured Spirochaetaceae bacterium | reverse complement strand
CCGGCGAACATCACGGCGCAGCCGACGAGCTCGCGCGCGCTCAAGAGCTCGGCCAGGAAGGCCCAGCCGGCCAGCGCGGCGAAGGGAGCCTCCAGCGCCAGGATGATCGAAGCCCGCGCCGGATGGGCCTTAGTTTGGGCCACCGCCTGCAGGGTGTAGGCTATGCCTATGCTCGCGAGGCCCCCGTACAGGATAGGCCCCAGGCCCAGGACGAAGTCGGCCGGCTTGAAACTCTCGAAGGCGAAGCCGAGCGTCCAACTCACGACGGAGCAGACGCCGAACTGTAGCGAGGCCAGGGCTATGGGGTCGACGCGCGGGGCGAAGCGGTCCAGGGTCAGGATATGCGCTGCCCAGAAGACCGCCGAGGCCATGATGATGAGGTCGCCGCGCTCTACCGTAAAGCCGCCGGAGACCGAGAGGACGAAGAGCCCGGCCAAGGTGAGCGCCGCGCCGAGCCAGACCCGCGGGGCGGTACGACGCCCCAGGAAGACGCCGGCCACGGGCACGAGGGCCACGTAGAGGCCCGTGATGAAGCCGGCCTTGCCGGCGTTCGTGTATTGCATGCCGAACTGCTGCAGGTTGGCCGCGACGCTGAGCACCGCGCCGGCTATCAGGGCTGGCTTCAGGGCGGCCATGACGGCCGCGCGGCCCGTACGCCGTAGGAGCATAATCGGAACGAGGGCCAGGGCGCCCACGGCGAAACGGGCGCCGTTGAAGGCCAGGGGCGGGAGGCTCTCCATGCCCAGGCGCTGGGCCACGAAGCCGCTGCCCCAGATGGCCGCGGCGATGAAGAGGAGGCCTTCGTAGCGGGCCTCGACGCTTAAACGTAGCTTAGCCATGGCCGTATCCTTAAGCGCCGCCGCCGGGCAAGGCGGAGGCGACGACGGCCCGGACCCGATCAGGCAGGGCCTTGCGCTCCTCGGGTCCCATGCCGGCCGTAGGGATGGGCTCGTGTATCGTGAAGCGCACCGCCGCAGGTCGGATACGCTTCTTCTCCTCCCAGACGCGCCAGGAGCCGTCTATGGTAACCGGCAGGATGGGCACCTCGGCCATGGTGGCCAGCTTGAACGAGCCGCGCTTGAACTCGCCTAGGCGGTCGCCGCGGCTACGCGTCCCCTCGGGGTAGATGATCATGATAGCCCCGTCGCGAAGGCGCTTGGCGCCTCGTTCGATAGAGGCGCGGGCTCGCCTGGCGTTCTTCCTGTCGATGAAGGAGCCGCCCAAGGCCAGGATCCACATGTTCAGGAAGGGCATGAAGGCCGCCTCGCGCTTGGCTACGAAGCCCGGCGCGCGAGGGAGCGAGGCGAGGAGTATCGGTATCTCGAGCGAGCCCTGGTGGTTGCCAACGAGGCAGATCCCGCCCCGCGCCGGTATGCGCTCAAGGCCCTCGACGACCACGCGGGCGCCGGTGGCCCATACCACCGAACGCGCCCAAAGCTTGGTCGCCAGGCTTATGAGCCACTCGAAGCGTTGGCGCAGCCCCAGGAGCGTGATGATCGCGAAGATCGCCACCACCGGCGTGGAGATCGCCAGGCTCAGCCAAAAGTAGGTATAGAAGAGTATGGTGCGCAGCATGGGGCAATAATGCCCCGAAAGCGGGCGGAACGCCAGCCCCCGCCGGAGCGGCGGGAGCCGGCCCTACGCCGCCGCCGGCTTAGCCAGGTTCACCACCCAGCGTTCCTTCTTAAGCCAGCGCTTGGCCACGGCCCACTTCAAGAAGTCGGTGAGCTTCACGATGGCGTACATGTTTACAGGCCCGATGGGCGTAAGCAGGGCCAGGGCGAAGGCGCCGGGGATGAAGGCGCCATAGGTGACGCCGACGTCCACGGCTACGCCCATCATCATGTCGCCGCCGGCGCGCGATACGGCGAACTGCGCGTTCAAGAGGGCCCAGAGCGGCAGGTAGACCGAGATCACGATAAGGAGCCCGCGGGTGATCTCCATGGCGTGCGGCGTCAGGTTCATGAAGACGAAGGGCACGGCCAGGAGGCTGGCCGTCTGCAGGAGCCCGAGGACCGCGCCGGCGACCACCGAGCCGCCCATCATCCAACGGGCCTTGTCCCTCGCCTCGTCCAGCCTATCGGCCCCGAGCGCGCCGCCGACGATCACGCCGGTGGAGACGTGTATGCCGGTGAACACCAGGAAGAAGACGTTGGCGATGGCCCAGCCGGCAACCATGCCGGCCACGACCTCCGCGCCGCCGCGGCCGTTATAGAGCGCGGTGGTCACGGTCTCCGAGACGACCCAGCTGGCCTCCGAGAGCACCATGAGGCCCGACTTCCTCAAGATCTCGATGAAGAGCGGCCAGCGGGCCTTGAGGAGCCTGGCGAAGGGCACGTAGAAAGGCGCCTTGGCGGCCTTCACGTAGACGATGAAGGCGGCGAGCTCCGCGCCGCGCGCTATGTTGGTCGCCAGGGCGGCGCCCAGCACCTCGAGCTTCGGGGCGCCGAGCGAGCCGTAGATGAAGACCCAGTTCAAGAAGGTGTTGATCAAGGTCGCGCCCACGGAGATCACCAAGGGGACCTTAGGCCGGCCTATCTCGCGGAAGGCCGAGCCTATGGCCTGGGAGAGGCCCATGGGCACGAAGAACCATGAGACCGTCCGCATGTATTGGGCGGCTAGCGGGATGATCTCGTCCCGGGCCGTATTGCCTATGGTCATGAGCCCGATGAGCGTCTCGGGGATAAGCTGACAGACGGCGAAGTAGGCGATCGACAGGAGCATGGTCATGATGGCCTTGAAGCGATAGGCCTGCTGCATGCCCTCCTCGTCGCCCGCGCCGCGGTATTGGGACATGTAGACGCCGCCGGCGCCCGAGAGCGTGAACATGAGGACGAAATAGACGAAGTTCACCTGGTTGGCCACGTTCACCGAGGCCATCTTGGCGTCCCCCAGTCCCGCCACCATGAAGTTATCGATGAGCGAGACGAGGCTTTGGATCAACTGCTGCGCCATGACCGGGAGCGCCACGGCGAGCGCCTCCCGATAGAACGACCATGGTCCGAACATCCTGCGCGTACGTATTAAGGGATTCATGGGTGGACGCTATGACGAAAACCGGTTAAGCGGCAAGGGGGACGGATCGTTTCTAGCGGAAAAGCACCAGCCGCCAGGGCCCTATACGGCCCGCTCGAGGTCCAGGCGCTTGAGCTTCTTCCTAAAGTTGGTGGTATCGTCGGCGATAATCGACTTAAGATACTCCATCTGACGCTCCATCGCCTCGGCATAGAGGTCGCGGTCTAGGCCGTAACGCGACCTGAAGTGGCCGCGAGCGAACGAGCGGACGGCGCCCAAGGGGCCGTCCAGGCGCGCGACGGTCGCGTCGTAGAATCCGAGCGTCTTGCGCAAGATGTCGAACTCGGTATCGTAGCCGGGGAAGCCGGCCTCGCGGAACTCGTAATAGAGGAAGAGCAGCTTCTCGAGGTAGGCGCGATCGGACATCTGCCCGATAAGGTCGGCGCTCGCCAGCATGGCGCCCGCGAGCCGCTCCTCCTTGGAGTCCCACGCCTGCTCGTTGAACTCGTCGCGCAGGCCCGTGGACCAGATCAGCCGCTTGATCCGTTCGGGTCGGGCTAGGCCGAGGGCGTGCGCGTTATCCCGGACGAAGTGGGCCGAACGCTCGACGTGGTTGAAGGTAAAGCGGGCGCCGGTGCCGCCCTCCTCCCCGACGCGTCGGATATAACCGGTATCGTGGCAGAGGGCCGCTATCAGGTAGTCCTCGGCCATGCCGGCCTCGAACCCCGCTCCCTCCTCGAAGGCTCCGTCAAGGAGGCGAGACGAGGCGAGCAGTACCGCCAGCGTGTGCTCGAAGTTATGGTAGTCGGTGTCGCAGGCGTGGTATCCCGGCTTAAGCCCGGCGAAGACGCCGCGGACCTGGTCGAAGGCGCTTAGGACGGCGGAGAAGCTGCGTTCGCCGTAGCGGGCGGCCCACAGGGCGTAGCACTCCTCTAATACCGCCACGGGATCGCCGGGGTTCACGAGCCCCGCTAATTGGACGCCGTCGTATTCTGGCATAGCCGCCCCTTCTATTTGCGTATCTTTAGAAACTATATCGCGTACCGCTTTTAATAACAGGCCCGAGGCGAGCCGAGGGCGCTCGGCCCGCCGGCCGTCGGCCCTCAGCCCGCTAGCACATACAGCCGAAGCGCTCGATCGCGAAGACGTTATCACGGTCGGCCCTGAGGGCGACGACGCGGCTTAAGTGCCGCTTCTCGTCGGCGAGCATGCCCTTGAGAGCCTTCTTAAGCGGCGCGTCGCGCGCTTGGTCGATCAGGGCTTGGTACAGAAGTATCGATGAGCGCTCAGCGCGTATCGCGATGCGGTAGAAGTCTTCTATCGTGGACGGCGGGCCCGAGGCGTCGGGGAGGCGCGCCGCCGACTCGAAGAGGCCGCCGCGTATGACCGCGTCCAGGTAGTCGTCGACCTCCGCGCTCTCGAAGTAGGAAGCGGCGCCCTTGGCCGCCATCCGATCGCGCAGCTTACGCAGGCCCGCGGCATGGGCGCGCTCGTCGGCGGCCAGGGCTTTGAGGAAGGCGGCGAGGTTGCCGTCGGCCATGGCGGCCGTTCCGCCCGAGGCCGTCTCGTAGAAGGCCGCGCCTTCCTCCTCCGATTTGATCGCGAACTCGAAGACGCTGACGCCCGCCGTAGCCATGGTCCGCCCCCTTCGCCCCCCTAAGCGTCGGGAAGCTAAGGAAAGCCTAATGCGCGGGCGACCAGAAGGCAAGCGGACGCGTAGTCTTTATGACTTCGGAAAGCGTCTCTGCTCGTCCGGTAGATCTAAAGCCAACGTTCCGCCGGGGTTCATGACGTTATGGGGGTCGAAGTGGCGCTTCAGGGCGCGGTAGACGGCCATGGCCTCGGGGCCCACGTCGCCCTCGAGCCAAGGGGCGAAGGCCTTGCCGATGCCGTGGTGGTGGCTCATCGTAGCTCCCGACGCCTGGATGGCGTCGAGCACGCCGCGCTGATAGGCCAGGTACTCGTCCAGGCTGTCCATCTTGGCTATGAAGATGAAGTATAGATTGCAGCCCTGGGGATAGAAATGCGACATATGCGTCATGCAGATGGTGTCCGGGCGGGAATGGCAGAAGGCGCGGACGCCGGTATGCACCTCTTCCAGGTTGGTCCAATTCACCGAGCACTCCAGGGTGTCGATCATGATGCCGTAGTCCTGCAGGTCCTCGCGCATATAGGGGTCGCGGAAGCGGCCGTGCTCCCAGGCCTTCTGTACGAGCCCGGTCGTGTACATGGCGCCATGGCTCCGGCATATTCTCTTCACCATGCGCTTCACGTGGCGGCTAAAGCCCGCCTCGCCGTCGGCCGTACCGAGCATCAGGCAGCGCTCGCCCTTCTTGTAGCCCCGCGCCGTCATGAGCGCGTCCAGGATCGTGCCGTCCACGCCGTAGAGCTTCAACGCCACGTCCGATTCCTCGGGATCGGATAGCCTGAACACGCTCGGGAAGCCGAATTCGCCCTGCATGATCGTCCGGCAGGCGTCCTTGGCGCTCTCCCAGTCCTTAAAGATGAAGGAGAAGCGCCGCGTGTTCTCCGGCATATAGCGCCGAACCTTGAGCGTAGCGGCGTAGAGCGCGCCGAAGGTCCCCTCCGAGCCCATCATGACCTGGTCCAGGTCCGGGCCGTTCGCCGCCGCGGGAAAGTCGCGGGTCCTAAGGTCGACGCCGCCGGGGCAGACGTAGTCCTGCGACAGGACGATATCCTCTATCTTGCCGTAGAAGGTGGAATTCTGGCCGGCTCCGCGCGTGACCACCCAGCCGCCCACGGCCGAGTACTCGAAGC
>CALKWG010000209.1 GCA_938004315.1 uncultured Spirochaetaceae bacterium | reverse complement strand
CTCTTAAGGAGCTCGGCCAGATCGGCCAAGCCCGGCGAGCCCGGCCCCTTTATGCCCAGGTCGGCGAGGGCGTCGGAACGCTCCCGCGCCAGCCAACGGTAAAGCCCGCGCGCTCCCTCCGCGGGGTCGGCGTTCGCGTGGGCGATGCGCACCAGCGCCAACATCTCTTCAGCCGTAAACATTTTATAATGTTCTTCGGAAACGATATGGTAGGTCTGGCCGTCCTCCGAGCGCTCGACGCGCAGGGGCGACGGACGGGGAGCGGCGGCCCCGGAGGCCGACGGCCGGCCGGCCCGCCTGCGCTCCTGGGCTTCGTTCAGGCGCCTGACCTCCATGTTGTAGCGATGGACCTGGGCTTGCTCGAGGAGGAAGTCGAGGCCCTCCTCGTCCAGCTCGTCGAGCAGGGCCTTGAGCTCATTAAGGAGGGCGGCCCGACGGGCCTTGGCGGCGGCGGGCTTAGCCGGGTTAGCCGGAGCGGTCGGGCCTTCAACGGCCGCCGGCGCGGCTCTTACGGCGGCCCGAGCGGCAGCCGGCGCTGCGGCTCTCCCGGCCGGTACCTCACGCGCCTCGACGGGAGCCGCGGGGCCCCGGCCACGGCCGGCCGCCTCGGCCTTCGTCGCGCCGCGCTCGCTTGATAAGAGCTCCTCCCGAATCGCCTCCGATAGCCGGTCTATGAAGCGGGGGTCCGCCTTGCCCGGCGCCTTCCGGGCCGCCGGCTTCTTAGGCTTGCCGGCCACCGGCTTCTTGGACTTCGCGCCCGCCGGCTTACTCGCCGTCGGCGCCTTCGCGCCCGTACTCGACTCCTTCCGAACGGCCATGGCCCCTCCTCGCAGGGCTATATGATAGCCCATGGCGGCAAAGCTGTCAGCAGAGGCCGTCTGACGAACTCGCCCTTGATCCGCGCTTGAAATCGACGTAGAGTGTATAAATATTATCCGAACGTATTGCCCGCCCGCCCCGCAGCCGGATACCGCCTAGCGCCGATTTCATTGGAGGGTGGTATGCGCGCCTTGAGCTCTCGCCTCGCCGTAAACATCTCTATCATGCTATTAATCAGCCTCTCGGGCCTCTCATGCGGTCGAAGCGCCCCGGACGATCAGACCTTGGATATCGGACTAGCCCAAGCGCGCTCGTTCATCGTCGTATTCCGCGCCGATGCCGGCGCGGCCTTGGCCGAGCTCGCCGACGGACGCCTCGACCTGATATACGGGGGGCTGGCGCCGACTCTCTTATCCGATAGGAGGGACGAAACCCCCGCTAGCCCCCGTCAGGGCGCGGAGCCGATCACGCTCGGCCACGCCCGGTCGATGGCGTACTCCTTCCTGCTCAACGCGGCGCCAGGAAACGGGACGGGAACCTTCAACCCGTTGTCTATGCCGGCGGCGCGGCGAGCCTTGAACCTGTACCTAGATCGCGAGTCCTTCGCCCGGGCCTTGCCGGGCCGGGCCGCCCCGCTCGCCCTGCCCTTCCCCGAGGACGTCGCCGGCGCCGCGCCTTGGTATCGCGCCGCCTACGCCCTAGGCTACCGGCCCGGCGGTCGCCGAGACGCCGCGGACGCCTTCCATGCCGCGCTCTACGAGGCTGCCGAGGATCCGGGGCTGGCAGGGCGCCTCCGTCGCGACGGCGAAGCCTGGCTGTACGACGGCCGGCCCCTATCGATACGCGTGCTCGCCCGCGCGGACGACCAGGACGGCGCCTTGGCCGCCGCCGCATACCTTGAATCCGCTTTGGCTAAGCTAGGGCTTCGCGTCGAGCTCATCGTCAAGGACCGTGCCG
Source organism: uncultured Spirochaetaceae bacterium (assembly GCA_938004315.1). Lineage (GTDB taxonomy): Bacteria > Spirochaetota > Spirochaetia > Treponematales > UBA12059 > DAIPLR01. The sequence continues at coordinate 5,298 of CALKWG010000209.1, read as the reverse complement.
GCTGCGTGGGCATCCTAACGGCGACCGACCCGAACGAACTGGCGTGGCAGGTATATACCGAGCGCTGGGGCTCTGGCGGCGCGGTCGCTTTTCGCGAGCCGGTGATGTGCCAGATGTACTCCATGGCCTACGGGGCGTACTATCCGGTCGGCGCGCGCCTACCTGAACCCTGGTCGCCGAGGAGCCCCGAGGCGGACCGCCTGGTCGACGCGCTTTGGGACGGCTCGTACGACGGGGTCGAGGCCTACGAGGCCGACGCGGCGGCGCTGACGGCGGCCGCCTTCGACGATTCGTACCGTATCTTCCTGGCCGCGAGCTCCCAAAGCTACGCCTTCTCGTCGCGTAGCTTCCCGATCCTACCGCCCTTGGACGCGGAAGCCGGCGTCAACGATTGGTTCTGGCGGGCCGGCCTGGCTTCGACGCGCGGCGACGAGCCCCTGCGCGTCGCCGTCATTAGCCGATCGCCGTCGGTCTTCGTCTCGAGCTGGGATCCGGTCGGCCTGCCCGGGCTCTGGAGCTCGGCGGCCCTCCCGATCGTCGAGGCCACGAGGGAGCCGGGGCCGTGGGAGCTGTGCGATCCTTTGTCGGGCGAACCGGCTTGGCTGGCCGCCCGCCCGCTATCCGAGGGGGGCGTAGCCGGTCTCGGCGACGTACCGAGCGACGCCTTGGTATGGGGCGGCGCGGCCGAGGGTTGGCGGCCGGCGGGATCCGGCTTATCGGCGCGCGCCTTCGCGATCTACGATCTCTCAGGCTACGCGTGGCATGCCGGCCAGAAATCCTCCGTCGCCGACGCGCTTTATTGGCTCGCGTTCCGCCTGGATTGGACGCGCGACGACGGAGAGGACGACGAGCGATATAGCGGGAACGCCGCGTCCGCGCTCGGCGTCGACCTCGAGCGCATCGTCGCCGTAAAGCCGCTAGGGGGCGATAGGCTCGCCGTATGGGCGGACTGGGGTTGGGAAGGCCTACCGGAGCGACGGGATCAACTTTGTTTCCCGGGCCTGCCCCTAACCCATTGGACCGTGCTCCACGCGCTCGATTCGTTGACGGCCGGCGAAGGCGCGCCGTACTCCTTCGACCCCGGCGGAGAGAGGGTCGAACCCTGCGCCCTCGACCCCGCCTGCGCGGCCGCCGTGGAACGTAGGCTACGATCGATGGCCGAGGCCCCGGGGGAGCTCCCCTGGCTCGGGGGGCTCGTTAGCCCGGCGGAGGCCAAGGAAGCCTTCCTAGCCTCGGCGGACTTCGTAGCGTCCCGCGGGCACTTCTGGATCTCGAACGGGCCGTACCTGCTAGCGAGCGTCGCCTATGACCCGCCCGCCTTCGTCCTGGAGCGCCATACCGCCTATGCGCGCGATAACGAAGCGGCTAGGCGCTCCTTGGCCCGAACGATAGGAAGGATCGATACGCTCGAGCTAAAGCCGAGCGACGGCGGCCTCCGCGTCGAGGCGCGCGCCTCGTTCGAGGCCTGGCCGCCGAGCGCGAGGAGCCCCGCGGCGAGACCTCCCGCCGGCGCGGCGACCGCCGTCGTCAGGATCTATGGGGAGGGCGGCGGCCTAGAAAAAAACGCGGCCCCCGCCGTTTCGGGGGCCTACGTCGCCGCGTTCTCCGCCGCCGAGCTCAAGACCCTCGGCGCGGAGCTCGGCGTCTCGGTCGAGCTCCGCGTAGAAGGCGGTCCATCGGCCTTCGCCGCCTCGAACTTTAGGCACGCGCGTTGAAGGCGCGCCTCGATGTTTTCTACCTGACTTGTCGGCCGCCGAGCCTTAAGGGACGAGTATTTAACAACGAGCTGACGAGTCCATCTAACTCGACGCCGATACCCGAGGCGAAAAACGCGCCTTGCCTCAGGGCGATAGGCTGGGACGACGGATGCCCGATCACTACCAGCCCTTGGGACTCGGGGCAACGCTGGCTCAGGGCTAAGGCCGCCGGGACGCAGTCGCCGCAGCCCACGACCACGACGCGCCTGACGCCGGCCCGCCCGATCGCCGCGGCCGCGGCCGCGGCCAGGGCCTCCGATCCGCCGGCGGCCTCGACGCCGCCGCCGTTCACGATGAAGGCCAGGATCCGTCGGCGGGATTCGTTGGGCGCCAGGACCGCCAGGTCCTTACCGACCGCCGCCGCGCTCGCGATGAAGACCACGGCTGACGATCCCTCCCCCAGATCTAGGCTCACGACCGGCTCCGCCTCGACCCGGCCCAAGTCGCTCACCATGGGCTTCGGGGCGTTCGGCAGCCCGAAAGCAGCCCCCGCCAGGCACGCTAGCGACGCTAAAACCACGACACGTTTCATACTCCTACCTCCTCGGGGCGATCTCTCCGCCCCCGCGCAAAAGCCTCGCCCGCGGGGCGTTGCAAAAACGTTACGCGCATGAACGAGCCGGTCGAGCTACGCTTCAGACTGCTGGGCTATCCGCGCGTCGAGCTCCAAGGTCGGGAGCTGCGGCTCGGGCGCAAGAAGAGCCTAGCCCTACTCTGCTACCTAGCGGGGACCGGGCGCCCCCTGGCCAGGGAACGGGCCGCGGGCCTCCTCTGGCCCGAATTCGCCCCGGAGAAGGCGCGCGCCAGCGTCCGCCTCGCGGTGCTCGACGCCGAATCGGCGGCCGGCGGCGGGCTCTTCGCCGCGCCGGGCGATCCGCTTCGTTTCTCGGACGGATTGATCGTCAAGAGCGAGCTCGACGAGCTTCGGAGTCTCGCCGAACCGACGCGTTCGCCGGCCGAAGGCCTAGCCGCGCTCGGTATCGAGGCGCTCTCGTCCATGCAGGGACGGATAGAGTCGCTATACGGGGGGGAGTTCCTCGAAGGCTTCGCCTTGAAGGACGCCTACGGCTTCGAGGAATGGCAGCTATCCGAAGCCGCGCGTTATCGCGGCCTCGCGGTCCTGCTCCTAGGCGGCGTCGGGGACGCCTGCTTCGGGGCAGGGGCTTACGCGCAAGCCCGGAGCGCGGCCGAGGCGCTCATGAGGATAGCGCCGCTGGACGAAAGCGGGCCGCGGCTCATGGCCGAGCTCCTGGCGGGCGCGGGAGAGCTGGGCTCCGCGGCCGCTCAGTACGAGGCCTACGCCGCCGCGCTTAAGGAAAGCCTGGGCGCCGCGCCGAGCCCGGCGTTCAAGAAAATTTACCGAAGCTTACAGGGTGGGGTGGGCCGCGACGGGAGCGCGAGCCGCAGCGCCGCGGCCGCCCCTCCGGGGGCGCCGATCTGGCGCGACGGCTTCTTCGGGCGGGAGCGCGAGCTGGCCGAGCTAAAGTCGCTCGTCCTGGAGCGGCCGCTCGTCAGCCTGACGGGTCCCGGCGGCGTGGGGAAGACCCGGCTAGCCTGCGAGCTCGCCCGCGCCGCCGCCGGTGACTTCGTCGACGGCTGGGCCTTCGTCGACCTATCCTCGACGCCGCACGGCCTGGTCCTCGCCGCCTTCGCCGCGGCCTTCGGCGTTGGCCTCCGCCGTGGGGAGGGGCCGACAGAGCTGGCCCGCCGCCTCGCGCCGCGCTCCGCCCTCGTCGTGGCCGACAACTGCGAGCTCGTCGCGCCTGAAAGCGCCGCCGTGATATCGGCGCTCCTATCAGGCCTACCGGCCTGCCGCGTCGTCGCGACCAGCGTCCAGCCGCTCGGGCTCGATTTCGAGCGCCGCTTCGCCCTGGACGCCCTCGATCACACTGGGCCCGATTCCGCCGCGGCGCGGCTATTCCTTGAGCGCGCCGGCTTGGGAGCGCCGCGGGATGATGACGAACGGCAGGCCTTGGCGTCGCTCTGCCAGGCGCTCCAAGGCATGCCGCTCGCTGTCGAACTAGCGGCCGCGCGCGGCCGATCTATGGGCCTTCGCGAGCTGGCGGCCTCCTTGGCCGACTCGGCCGTCGGCACCCTCTCCCTCGAAGCCCCGGACGAAGGAGGCCTGCCGCCGAGGCAACGCGCCCTACGCTCCGTCATCGCCTGGAGCTGGTCGCTCTTGGACGAATCCGAAGCCGCCTTCCTGTCCGCTATGAGCCTATTCGAAGCGCCGTTCGGCGCGGCGGAGGCCGAGGCCCTCGGGGCCGCCAGGGCGGCCGCCCTCCTACCGCAGCTCTGCGATAAATCATTCCTTCGGCGGGCGGACCCGAACCGCTGGCCGCCCCGTTGGGGCATGCTCGCGCCGATCCGCGCCTTCGCCCGCGAACGCCTTGCGGCCTCGGGTCGGGAGGCTGAGCTGCTCCTACGCCACTTCGAGGTCTTCGAGGGCGTCGCCGCCCGGCTCGGCCCGCGCTTGGACGCGCTTCGCGACGCCGCGGCGCTCGGCGACGCCGACGCGAGTTGGGCGGACCTGCGCGCCGCTTGCATCTACGCGGCCGGCGGCGTAGCGCTCGCCTACCGCGCCCTAACGCTGCTCATGCGGCTCAGGCGCTTCTTCTTGATCCGAGACCGTTCCGGCGAACTCCGCGAACTCCTTACCAGGCTCGAGGGCGCCGCGGCGCTTCGCGAATCGGCCTCGGATCCGCCTACCTGTGAAGCGCTCCGCGCCCGAGCGGCGGCCGCCGAGCTCGAGGCCGTCTGCCGCTGGTTCGACCTGGATCTAGAGGGTTTGTACGAATCGACCCACGAGGCGTCCGAGCATTGGCGCGCGGCCGGCGACGAGGTCGCCCGGCGTCGTTCCGAGCTCATAGGCCTCGCCTTCGGAGACGTAGACGCCGAAGGCTATGAGGCGGCTAGGATGCGGCTGTCCGAGTCGGCGGCCTTCTTCGCCGCGTCCGCGCTGGACGCGCTAGCGGCCGAGGCGCATCACCGGCTCTGCGCCCGCATACTCTCCTGGCCCGAGGGGGAATTCAGCGAGGTGGCGGCGGCCCTCGCCCATGCGTCCGAGCTCGCCGACCGCTGCGGCGACCTCGAGGCTCAGGCGAGCTGCCGCTGGTTCGAGGCGCGCTCGGCTCGCTATCGGGGGGACTTCGAAGCGGCCGAACGTTCGCTCCTTGAACTGAAGCTCCTGGCCTCGGCGCTCGGCGCCGGCATAGTAGGAGTCGACGCCGACTCCCTGGCGGCGGAGCTCCGCCTGGCCGCCGGGCGTTACGCCGAAGCCGCGGAGGCCGCCGGCCGCGCCCGGTCGGGTTACGCCAAGCTCGGCCACCCCGCGCTGTCGGCGGAGCAAGCGGTCGTAGAGGCGTCGGCGCTCGGCGCCGGAAGCCGCCGCGAAGAGGCGATCGCGCTATTACGTTCCGAGCTGTTGTCGGCCAGGGAGCTCGGGCGCCCGAGGCTGCCCCTGGCGTACCGCCTGGCCCTCGAACTCGCCGCATCCGGCGGCGAAGCGGCCGCGGCGGCCGCGATGGGAGCTTGGCAGGCC
>CALKWG010000208.1 GCA_938004315.1 uncultured Spirochaetaceae bacterium | reverse complement strand
ACCGCCACCTGTTCCGGCGCGAGCCAGACGGGGAAGGCGCCGGCGGTACTCTCGAGGTACACGCCGAAGAAGCGCTCGATAGACCCGAGGAGCGCGCGGTGGACCATGTAAGGCCGCTTCTTCTGCCCGTCCGAATCGACGTAGGTCATATCGAAGCGCTCGGGCAGGTTGAAGTCGAACTGTATGGTGGTCATCTGCCACTCGCGGCCGATGGCGTCCTTGACCTTGAGGTCGATCTTGGGCCCGTAGAAAGCGCCGCCGCCCTCGTCCATCTCGTACGGCAGGCCCTCCTTCTCGACGGCCTTGCGCAGGCTGTCCAGGGCGGTCGCCCACATCTCAGGCGCCCCTACCGCGCCGTCGCCGGCCGGCCGGGTGGCCAGGTAGGCCTTGATCTCCTTGAAGCCCAGGGTCTTCCACATATGCAGGCTGAAGCGCAGGACCTCGACGATCTCGTCCTCGATCTGCTCGGGGCTGCAGATGATATGCGCGTCGTCCTGGGTAAAGCCGCGCACGCGCATGAGGCCGTGCAGCGCGCCGGCGCGCTCGTAGCGGTACACGGTCCCGAGCTCGGCCCAACGCATGGGCAGCTCGCGGTAGGAGTGCACGTCGTTCTTGTAGATCATGATGTGGAAGGGGCAGTTCATGGGCTTGGCGTAGTACTTATCCTCGTCCATTTCCATGGGCGGGTACATGCCTTCTTTATAGAACCCTAAGTGCCCGGAAGTTTGCCAGAGCCAGCTCTTGCCCACGTGGGGGGTGAAGAGGATCTCGTAACCGTTCTTATAATGCTCCTCGCGCCACCACCTCTCGAGCTCCACGCGGAAGCGGCCGCCCTTGGGGTGCCAGTAGATCAGGCCCGGGCCCGCCTCTTCGTGGGTGCTGAATAGGTCGAGCTCCTTGCCGAGCTTACGGTTGTCGCGCTTCTCCGCCTCCTCGAGCATCTTGAGGTAGGCCTCGAGCTCGGCCTTGCCGTTGAAGGCGTAGGCGTAGATGCGGGTGAGCATGGGGCGCTTCTCGTCGCCGCGCCAGTAGGCGCCGGCCACCGAGCGTAGCTTGAAGGCGTCGGGCTTTAAGTCCCGGGTCGAGTCGACGTGGGGGCCGCGGCAGAGGTCGCGGAACGAGCCCTGCTCGTAGACGCTGATGGTCCCGTCCTCCAGGCCCTCGATGAGCTCGACCTTAAAGGGCTCGTCGGCGAACATAGCGAGGGCCTCGGCCTTGGATACCTCGAGGCGCTTGAAGGGCGCGTTGGAGGCGATGATGCGCCGCATCTCTTTCTCGATGGCGGGGAAGTCCTCGGCCGAGATAGGAGAAGGCAGCTGGAAGTCATAGTAGAAGCCGTCGTCTATGGCCGGCCCGATGGCTACCTTGGCGCCCGGGTACAGCTTAACGACGGCCTCGGCCATGACGTGGGACAGGGAATGGCGGACGGTCTCTACGGGGTGTGCCATCCTGGTACTCCTTGAGACGGAAAAGGCCCCGGCGGCTCTTCGTCCTTACGAAGCCGCCGCACGGAAGGCTTTTCCGGCGCGATAGCGTAAGGACGAACTCCGTCAGGGCCTTGCACAGGCTGAGCGACCGGACGGCGACGCCGTCCGAGCGCAGGAATCCGCGGTACCACCTTACTTCGGCCTATCGTCCGGCTACGCCGGACGATAGATCGGAAGAGCACACGTCTGAACTCCAGGCACCGAATACGATCTCGTAT
>CALKWG010000207.1 GCA_938004315.1 uncultured Spirochaetaceae bacterium | reverse complement strand
CCTCGGACGCGAGCCTCGTCCTGCGCGCCGACGCCTCGGCTACCGTAGGCATAGGCGTCGAGATACCCCAGCCGATCGAGGCCAAGCTGCGCTCGCTCTCGTCGGCGCCCTCGGGCGAGCCCTTAGTCAGCCGGACGGCGGTGGCCGACGGGGCGGCGCGCGGCGGCCTGACCGTGCTCGAATCCCGTAACCCGAGCCCCGCCGCCTACCGCGGCTCGTTCCGCGCGGCCGACCTGGCGGCCCTGGCCCGATCGTCCGGCCTGCGCTCGTCGGGGCTCCTCTCCTACGAACGCGGCCCCGGCTGGGCGTCCCTGCGCGTCAAGGTCGACCGCGGCAACGCCGGGAAGCTCCTGGAGCTCTTTCCGGGCGCGGATCCCGAGCTCCTAGACGCGCTACAGCCGCCGGCGCTCTTCGACAATCCCGTGAGCCGCGACGAATACCGCTCCATGCTGCTCGCGCTCTTAGGCCGCTCCGCCGCGGCGAGCCTGGACGCCGCGGCCATGCGCCTGTCGCTCGCCCTGCCCGGCGCCGCCCTCGAACGCTCCGGCCCCTTGAGCGGGAGCGGCGCTTCCTGGACGCTCTCGGTCCCGCTCCTGGACGCGCTCACCCTAGAAAAGCCGCTTGAATTCTTCATAAAATGGGGCGAATAGAGAAACTGCGAGAACGCCGCCCCGCGCGCTTGACAGGGACCCTAGGCCATGCAACCATGGCCTAGAACGGAGCCCTAAGACGTGGACTATAGATCGAAGAGATCCGCCCTGTCGGCCGCGACCTGGCTCGGCGCCGCGGCGGCGTACAGCGCCCTCACGCTATACGTTAACCGGGGCTACGGCGTCGGAGGCGGCGCGGCCATAGCGATGGCGCTATTCCTGGCGGTCTTCATCGCCAGGCGCGGCCTGTATCGGCGCTTGGACGACGCGGCCTATCGCCGCGCCTTCGCCCACGGCCCGACCAAGCTCTTATCGCGCTTCACCGAGCGCGTGCGCACCTGCTTCACCATGCCCGAATTCATCGCGGCCATACGCGACGACCTCGAGAAGGCCCTGGACGCCTCCGTGGTCCTCATCAAGAGCAACACCTGGGACCTCGTCTACGCCAGCCCCTCCAACCTGAGCTCCGACCCGGGCCTCCTGCCGGCGCTGCGCAAGAGCTTCGGCGCACTCTCCGACGGCATAGGCTTCATGGACGAGCGCCTTGCCCTGACCGTGAACCCCAAGACCGCCCGCGGCTTCTTCATCCTGGCGCGCGGCTACTATTTCTTCGTCTTTAGCCGCTCCACGGTCGAGGTGGACCCGGACGCCTTCCGCGTCATGCACGCCGAGATCATCATCTTCTTCGACCGCGTGCTGACCGTGGCCAGGCTCTTCCAGATCGCCGCCCTGTCCAAGGAATGGCGCCTGATCGCGGAGACGCAGCGGGCCTTCCTGCCGGCCAAGCTGCCCGAGCACCCCAAGCTGAGCCTAGCGGCCTACTTCAGGCCCCTGGTGAACGTCTCGGGCGACTTCTACGACGCCATCAAGGTGGACGATGACGCCGTGCTCCTGGTGATGGGCGACGTATCGGGCAAGGGCCTGGCCGCCGGCCTCATCATGGGCATCGCGCTCAACACCATACGCGCCTCGGCCGACAAGCGCGACCTGCCGGGCCTGACGCTCAAGGTGGACGCGGCCATCCGCGAGATGGGCTTCGACGACAAGTACACCGTGCTCTTCCTGGGCCTGGCCGACCTGAAGGCCGCCAAGCTCAGCTACGTGAGCGCCGCCATGCCCGACCAGTTCATGGTCGTGCGCACCGTGCGCGGGCCGATCATCAAGCGCCTGGAGTCCAACAACGGCATCGTGGGCCTCGTGCCCATGGATCGCGTGGCGGTAGACCAGGTAGAGCTACGGAGCGAGGACGTCATCGTCCTATCCACCGACGGCCTTACCGAGCTGGAAGGCGACGAAGGCGTCCCCTTGGAGCAGGCCCCGGAGTTCCAGCGCCTCCTAGCCGAGTCGAACGACCTGGCCGCCGACGACCTGGCGGAGCGCCTGGCCACCCTAGGCGAAAGTTACGTAGGCGCGGCCGCCCTGCGCGACGACATCACCATCCTCACGGCTAAGGCGGGCAGGCTATGGGACTAAGCCTCTTCACCTATCTGGCGGCCCTGGTAATCCTCTACGCCGCCTTCCGCATTCGCCGACGCGGCGCCCGCGGCGGCTTCGACGCCTTCAGGATCGCCGCCGTCCTCTCGGCCGGCTACGCCGTCGCCTTAGCCGTTGGCTACGAGCTGGCGGACGGCTCGCCCCAAGAGGCGCTCCTCTGGCTCAAGGCCGCCGCCTTCATGGCGGCCTGCAGCTACCTGGCCCTGCTGCGCCTGGCGGCGACCTATCCCTATCCGCGCCGCATGCTCCCGCTCGATCTAGCCTTGCTCGCGGCGGCCGCGCTCCTGGCCTGGCGCATCTTCCTCACCGACGACTACCTGACCCAGGTCCGACGCGTATCGCTCGAGTATATACGCTTCGAAGGCCCGCGCTACGACCTCATAACGCGGGCCAGCGCCGCCCTCGCCGTCCTGGCCGGCCTCGTCTTCGCCGTCCGCGGCTTCGTCATCAAGAGCAGGGTCTACGGCCAGCAGCTCTGGGTCATGGCCGCCGGCGCGGTAGCGAGCGTCGCCGTCGGCTTCATCGTGGCCATCTACCTGCCGACCCGCGGCCTGAACACCATGTACCCGATCGCCGGCGTCTCGGGCCTGGGCATAGTCCTCGGCGCCTCGTACGCCTTCAGGGCCACGAGGATCTTCCACCTGCCTTCCGCCTTGAAGACCCTGGCCTCGTGGCTGGCCCTGGCCCTGCTCTTCGGCGCGCCCCTGGCGCTGGCCTCCGGCGTACTCGCGATCTTCCGCGAGCTCATGACCGTCGTGGTGGCCGTGAGCTTAGGCCTCCTCTTCCTGCTCATAGGCCGCTGGGCCGACGCGTTCTCGCGCGGCCGCTTCGGCTCCGCCCGCGACGAGGCGGCCCGCGAGGAGCTGGAGGCGGCCATAGCCCACCTGGACCTCTCCGCCGGCCGAGACGAGGTGCTCGGCGCCCTGGCGGCCCTCATGCAGGAGGAGTTCAACAGCACAGGCCTCCTAGCCATGGCGGAGAACGACTCGGGCGGCCTCTCCCTGGTCTACCCCGGCGAAGACGAAAAGCAGCTCGCATCCTCCGACGACCCGCTCGCCCAGGATCTGGCGGCCCTGCCTCGCCCGGTCGTCCTAAAGACCGACCTGATATCCGACCCGGCCTTCGCCCCCATGAAGGAGCGGCTCCTGGCCTTCTTAGAAGGCCTCTCCTGCGAGGCCCTGGTCGTGGCCCGCGAGGGCCGCCGCGTGGTCGGCCTCTTCGGCCTCAAGCCCAAGCGCTCGGGCGCCGACTACGACGCCCTGGATTACGAGACCCTGTCGGCCGTCTACGGCAAGCTCTTCGTGGTGGGCTACTACGTGCGCCACGTGGCCC
>CALKWG010000206.1 GCA_938004315.1 uncultured Spirochaetaceae bacterium | reverse complement strand
TCCGGCGCCCACCAGGATCTCCCCTCTTTCCCTACACGACGCTCTTCCGATCTCTTGGCGTCGGGGGGCCTGCGGAGCGGCATGGACCTCGCCAAAGCGCTGGCCTTAGGCGCCCATGCCGCCGGCGTGGCCCTGCCGCTGGCCAAGGCCGCCGCCGAGGGCGGGGCCGCGGCCGTCGTCGCCTACGTCCGCCGCTTGGAGCGCGTCCTCCGGGCGGTCATGCTCCTCACCGGCTCACGAACTCCCGCGGACCTCGCGCGGCCGGGCGTCCTCCTACGGAGCGTCGAGTTCGAGGCGGAGGCCAAGGCTATAGCCGGCTAGTAGCCGTCGACCTCTACGGAGAGACCGGGCGCGCGAGCGCCCGGTTTTTCATTCTATCGAGACGACCAGGAGCCGCTCCTCGTCCTCGGGGAGCTTCACGATAGCCGTATCCCCGACCCGCTTACCCATGAGGGCGCGGGCGACCGGGCTCGGCCAGCCTATGAGCCCGCGCTCGGGGTCGGCCTCGTCGATGCCGACGATGCGGTACGCGCGGAGCCCGCCGCCGGCGATCGCCGCACCCGGAGGCGAGGCCGGGCGCACGGCGACCGTCGCGCCGAAGGCGACCCGCTCGTATCCGCCGGCGGGCGGCTCCACGACTTCGGCCAGGGCGGCCATGCGCGACAGGTACTCGATGCGCCTGCCCATGCGGGCTATGGCGCGCCTCAAGGCCGATAGCTCGTCCTCGGCGGCGCCGCGGGCGGCGGCCTTCTCGAGCTCGGCCGCCAAGCCCGGGCGCCCTTCCGTCTCCAGCCTAGAAAGCTCCGCCGACAGGGCCGCCGCGCCCTCCGCCGTGAGATAATTCCGCGAGCCCGGCGGCACCGGGATCTTGATCTCGGGCGCCTCGTCCCCGCGCGCGTCGGGCGCGTCGTCGTTCACGAAGGCCCGCGACATCAAGCGCCCCTTGATCCGGCCTCGGCTCCGAGCCCGGGCGAGGCGTTCGCGGCCGGGGCCCCGCCGGCCCCGGCCGCCGTTTCTCGGCCGCCGTCTATTAGACCTGGCCAGCCGCCATCGTCCAGCCACCGGCCTAGGCGCGCAAGGGCCTCGGGCATGTTAGCCCGGCCGTAACCGACGCGGAAGAAGGCCGCGTCGTACGCGTAGTATGCGCCGGGCAGGAGGAGCACGCCGGCCTCGCGCACCAGCTTCACGGCCAGGGCCTCGGCGTCGGCCCCGCAGTTAAGCCGCGGGAAGCCGATGGACGAGCCTTCGGGAAGGGTCCAGGAGGCGAAGCCCGGGCGCTCTCTGAAGAAGGCGTCGAGCAGGGCCAGGTTCTTCGCGGCTATGCCGCGGTTCCTCGCGGCGATACGCTCCAGGTTGCGGACGGCGATGCCGGCCAGGAGCTCGCTCGGCGCCGACGAGCAAATAGAGTTATAATCTTTTACCTGGGCGACGCGGTCCAGGATGTCGCGGCGCCGGCTCGCCAGCCAGCCGATGCGGAGGCCTGCTAGGCCTGCGTGCTTGGATAACACGTCCAGGCTGACGCCGTTCTCGTAGGCCTCGCAGGCGGCCGGGAGCCGCCTGGCCGGGTCGCGCTCCAGGCGCCTATAGACCTCGTCGACCAGGAGGACGGCTCCCCAGCGCCTGGCGTAGGCTACGACGGCCTCGAATTCCTCCCGCGTGGGTAGGGCGCCGGTGGGGTTGTGCGGGGCGTTCAGGACGATCATTTTAGGCGGTACGAAGCCCGGCCCGCTAGCGGGGTCGCCGGCCGGCGAAGGCTCGCCGACGAGAGCGGGAAGCTCGTCGGGGTCGAGGGCCCAGCGCTCTTTGCCGCCGTCGGCTATCCGGCGTAGCTCCCAGGGCACGACGCGGCAGCCTAGCGCTCGCGGAATTTCTGCTAGGGATTGATAACAAGGGAAATTCACTATAACCGTATCGCCAGGGCTCAGCTCGGCCAGGAACAGGTTCAGGATGGCCTCTTCAGCGCCGGCGTGCACGAAGATGTCGCTAACGCCGAGCCCTCCGTACTGGGCGGCTATGGCCATGCGTAACTCAGGCGCGCCGCGGGTCTCGGTGTAGCCTAGGCGTAGGTCGAGGAGGCCGTCTATGCTGTCGCGCTCCATGGCCAGGAGCTCCCGGACGGGGAAGGACTCGCAGTCCGAGGAGCACAGGAGGTAGCGCGCGCTGAATTCATGCTCGGCGAAGAAGCGCTCGAGGGCGAACGGCTTGAAGAAATTCACGATTTTCCTCCGTGCTCGAAATACCGGCCGGCCGGGCTCCCGGCCGCCCGCCTCGTTCCTGATCGCGGCCTCGTTCGAGCCCGCCGGCCCGGTCTCTACCCGCCGGCCCGTTCGGGTCCGCCGGCCCGTTCGGGTCCGCCGGCCCGGCGGCGAGGCCTCCGGCCGAGCTCCGTTTCCGGCCTGCGGCCGGGGCTCCCCGCCGGCGATCGCCCCTATTTACCCGAAATCGTCACCGGCCCGGTCAGCGCCCAGGGGCAGACGGCCGAGCCGTAGTCCACGAGCTCGCGCGAGACGGCGCGTATGCTGCTAAAGAGCGAGGCGACGTTGCCGGCTATCATCGTCTCGCCGACGGGGCGCGCGATCTTGCCGTCCTCGATCAGGTAGGAATTCTTGGCCACGCCGGAGAAGTCGCCGTTGTCCGAGGGCGAGCCGCCCGAGAAGCGCATGAGGAGGAGGCCGCGCTTCACGTCGCGGATCATGTCGTCCAAGGCCGTTACGCCGGCGTCCACGGCCAGGGCGCCGCCGCCGGAGGGGCAGCGGGGCTTGCCGGTCTTGTTGGAGCCGTAGAAGCCCAGGGTGAAATTCTTTAGGACGCCCGCGTCGATGAGGTCGCAGTTCTCGGCGCGGAAGCCGTCGCCGGTGTAGGAGTAGCCGATCTCCACCCCGGGGCCGGCGGGCAGCGAGCGTAGGCTAAACAGAGGCGAGACGACCTTCTGCCCCAGCTTATCCTTCCAGGGCGACGAGCCGGTGATGAGCGCGTAGTCGCCTAGGTAGGTCCCGTCCAAGTAGGAGATGAAGTCGCCCAGGCAGTCCGGGGCTATGACCAGCTCCCCTTGGAAGCTGCCGCCGACCCCGCCGGGCTCCAGCTGCTCCGTGGACTGGCGCATGAGGAGGTCGACGTTGCCCCAGTCCTTGAGCGGGAGCGCGAGGCCGCGGTGGCTGGCGCCCGAGTAGTTGAAGCTGGAGGCCTTCTCGCCCTTCTTGGTGGTGAACATGGCCTGGAAGCCGTAGGAGCCCGAGCGCTCTTGGAACTCGGCGCCGTTAGAGTTGGCGTAGCTCGACTCGCCGGCGGCGAAGTTCAGGATGCACTGCTCGAGCCTGGTGTCCGGATAGCGGGAGGAGGCGTAGTCGACGAACTCGCGCAGGCGCTCGTACATGGCCGCGCTGTCGGGCTCGGCGGGGCCGAAGGCGAAGCGCTCGAGCGGGCGCCGGGGCGAAATATCGTTGGCCGGGTCTGGCTCGCTCGAGCGGGCCATGGCGACGGCCTCCTCGGCCGCGCCGCGGATGGCCGCGTCGTCGTAGCGGTTCACGCTGACCGAGCCCTTGCGGCCGCCGACGTAGGCGGTCACCGAGACCGAGACGTTCACGGTGCTCCGGTAGAGGCTCATCTTGCCCGCGTCCACGTTGAGCTCGCTCTGCTCGCCGCGGGAGAAGCCGGCGGCCGCCTTGTCGGCGCCCGCCGCCTTGAGCGCGGCCAGGGCCGCCCTCGCTATGTCGACGCCGTCCTTCATGCCGCTCATGAGCGCCCCCCTACGTTGATACGGCACTTGACGGCCGGGCCGCCCATGCCTACCGGTATGCTCTGCTTCTTGCCGCACATGCCGGCGGCCGTCCAGCTCATGTCGTCGCTCAGCATGTCGATCGTCTTGAGCATGTCGAAGGCCACGCCGGAGATGGTGCAGTCGCGCACGGCGCGCCCGAGCCTGCCGCCCTTGATCTCGTAGCCCATCACCACGCCGAACATGAACTCGCTCGTGGAGTCGGCCTGGCCGTTGGACGAGCGCAGGAAGTAGTAGCCGTCGTCGACGCTCGCGATCATGTCGGCCAGCTTGGATGAGCCGGGCAGTATGGCGGTGTTGCGCATGCGCACCAAGGGCTCGTCGTAGAAGCCGAAGGCGCGGGCGTTCCCCGTGGGCTCGGCGCCGAAATGGGCGGCCGTCTCCTTGTTGTGCATATAGGAGCGTAGGACGCCCTTCTCGATGAGGACCGCGTCTCGGCCTTCGGTGCCTTCGTCGTCCGTCCACAGCGGCACCGGGCAGGTCTCGCCCAGGGCCGAGTGGGCGAAGTCCACCAGGGTGACGAGGGGGCTGGCCACCTCGCGGCCCATATAGTCGGCGGCCACCGAGCCGCCCAGGACCAGGTCGGCCTCCACGGTGTGGCCGATGGCCTCGTGGGCCAGGATGCCGGCTAGGTCGGAGTCCAGGATGACCTCATGGGTTCCGGGCTTGGCGTAGGCGCCCTTGGCTTTCTCCTTGAGCCGTTCGATCAGGAGGTCCAGCTGCGGGTAGAGCGCCTCGGGCGTATCGAAGACGTCCTCGAACTGGCCGCGGCCGCCGAAGATGTCGTAGAGGTCGATCGGTTCGCCCGCCTCCTCCACCGTCAGGGAGACGGCCACGAGGGCTCGGGGGATGAGCGAATAGGCCTCGCCGCCGTCGGAGGTGACGAGGGCTTTCTCCATGTCCAGGGTCGAGAGCCCGACCGAGCGCGATAGGAGGCCCGGGAAGCGCTTAACGCAGTAGGCGTCGACGTCGCGGGCGAAATCGATGAGCTCCTTGCGGCCGCGGCGGGGCTTCTTGGCGCTGAGGTCATGGTCGCTCCTGCCCGGCCGTCGGGGCAGAACCCCCGAGCCGCGGCCTTCGACCGAGGCCAGGAAGCGGACGTTGGCGCCGGCCTTGGCGACCATGGCTGCGACGGCTTCGTCGCCCGGCTCGGGGCTGGAGGCGAAGCCCCAGACGCCGTCCTTGTACGAGCGGGCCGAGAGGCCCGCCTGGGAGCCGGAGGCGTTCCCGACCACGTCGCCGTTCAAGACGCTGATCCTCGACGAGCGGTTCTCCTGCGCCCTGAGCTCGGTGTATTCGCTGAACAGCGCCGCGTAGCGCCGTATGTCGTCCGGTTTCATAGAACCTCCGCCGGGCAAGCGTAGCAGTATCGCATGAATTTCTCAACCGGCGGGCGGCATACCGTAGTATGATACGCGCGGGGGCCGTCGTCGGCCGCGTCGGCCGAGGCCTCCGAGGAGGCGGCTATGGTTATGCTCGAAGGTTTCCTCGAGGATAGCGATCGGAACGGCATGCTGCTCCAGCTCACCATACGCGACTACGACGAGCTCGATTTCATCGAGCTCTATCGCGGCATGGACGAGCTCTCCCGCGGCGCGCTCCTGCGCAATCTATCAGCGCGGGCGGCGGCCCAGGTTCGCGAGGCCGCGGCGGGGCCCTCCGCCGACCCGGCGGCCGCGCGGCGCGCCGCCGAAGGCTTCGTACGCAGGCTGAAGGAGAGGGCTGACTCCGCCGGCGCCTAGGCTTGGAATCAAGGCTAAGCTCGGCTACCATGGGCGCGGTATGGACGCATCCGATCCGCTCGCCCCGTTTTCCAAGCTCCGCGACCGCGACTACGCCCGCGAGGGGCTCCTCGTCTGCGAGGGCCGCATCGTGCTCGAGAAGGCCCTAGACGCGGGATTGGCGCTGAGGGCCCTCGTCTGCGCGCCGGCCGACTATGGCGAGTGGCGTGACCGGGCGCCCGCCGGCGTCGCGGTGAACGCCCTGCCCAAGCCCGAGCTCGAAGCGCTTATCGGGTTCTCTTTCCATCGCGGCGTCCTGGCCCTGGCCGAACGGCCCGCCACGCGCCCGGCCGCGGAGGACGCCGCCCGCCTGCCCCGAGGGCCGGCTCTCGTCCTCTGGAACGTGACCGACCCCGACAACCTGGGTACCCTGATACGGAGCGCGGCGGCCCTCGGCGCGGCCGCGGTCTACCTAGGCGGCGGCTCGGCCGACCCGTACGGACGCAAGGCCTTGCGCGCCTCCATGGGCAACGCCTTGACGACGCCCCTCTTCTTCTTTCGGGACGAGTCCGAGCTCTTCTTGGCGCGCGGGCCGGGGGAGAACCTCCTCGTGGCCGCCGCCCTGGCCGAAGGCGCGCTCCGGCCGCGCGACTTATCCGCCCCGGGCGACTTCACTTTGGTCCTGGGCAACGAGGGCTGGGGCCTGCCTCAAGGCCCGCTCGCCGCCTGCGACCGGCTCGTAGAGCTGCCTATGGCGAGCGGGGTGGACTCGCTTAACGTCGGCGCCGCCGGGGCCATACTCATGTGGGAGCTGTTCGGGGCGCGGCTGCGATAGGGCGACCGCCGCATAGCCGGGGCCGGCTTGCCACGCGCGGCCGGCGCGGGCTAGCCTCTGCGTTATGAGCAAGCGACCGACCGTCATCCTAAAGCCGCGCGAAGAGGACAGGCTCCTACGCGGCCACCCTTGGGTTTACGACAATGAGATAGCCCGCGTCATAGGCGAGGCGGCTCCCGGGGCCGAGGTGAGCCTCTCGTCGACCAAGGGCGCCTTCCTGGGGTCGGCGCTCTACAGCCCGAGCTCGCGCATACGGGCGCGGCGCTATAGCTATAAGGACGAGGCCTTCAACGAGGCCTTCATCGCCGGCCGCCTGGCCTTAGCCCGCGAGCGGCGCCGTGCGAGCCGCGACCTGGAGCGCGACTCGTATCGCGCCGTCTTCGCCGAGGCCGACGGCCTGCCGGGCTTGATCGTCGACCGCTACGCCGAGGCCTCGGGAGGGCGTAGCTATCTCTCCGTGCAAATCCTGGCCCGCGGGCTCGAGGAACGGCGCGCCGCCCTTCTGTCGGCCTTAGACGGGCTCTATAAGCCGAGCGGGATCATCGAACGCAGCGACGCGTCCGTGCGCGAGCTCGAAGCCCTAGGCCCGGGCGAGGGCGTCATCGCCGGCTCGGTGCCCGAGGCCTTCGCGATACGGGAGAACGGCCTGGAGTTTGAAGTCGGGCTGGGCGCCGGGCAGAAGACCGGCTGGTTCTTAGACCAGCGGGAGAACCGGGCCGCCGCGGCCGCCTACGCGCCGGGGCGGCGGGTCCTGGACCTTTTCTGCAACCAGGGCGGCTTCGCCTTGGCCGCGGCGGCGCGGGGAGCGGAATCGGCCTTGGCCGTGGACGCCTCGGCCGAGGCGCTGGCGGCCGCCCGGGCGAACGCGTCCCGTAACGGCCTCGCCGAGAGGCTCGAGGCTCGCGAAGCCGACGTCTTCGAATTCGTGCGCGCGGAGCAGAAAGCCGGCTCCCGCTACGGCCTTATCGTCCTCGACCCGCCCGCCTTCGCCAAGAGCAAGGCGGCCTTGGAAGGGGCGACCAGGGGTTATAAAGACCTCAATATGCGCGCGCTTAAGCTCCTGGAGCCCGGCGGCGTCTTGGCCACCTTCTCCTGCTCGTACTGGATGTCGCGCGAGCGGCTCCTGTGGGCTTTGGAGGCGGCCGCGGCCGACGCCCGCGTCGAACTCCGCTACCTGGAGGAGCTCGGCCAGGCTCCCGACCATCCCATAGTCTCGGGCTACGCCGAATCGCGCTACCTGAAAGGTTTCATCGTCGAGGCCCGTCCCCAGGCTTAGGCGGGCTCTATAGCGGCGACCCTTGCGCGGTTTGACTAAGAACCCGAAAAAGCCTTATGATAGCGTTAGCTATGAGCAGTACCCCAGCCACCGAATTCGCCGTCGGCCAACGCATCGTCTACCCCAGTCAGGGCGTGGGCAAGATCGTCGACATCCAAGAGAAGTCGTTCAAGGACGCCAGCGTCCTCTACTACACCATCTACCTGGACTTCTCCGACATGACGGTGATGGTGCCGGTGGACAAGGCCGCCGAGCTCGGCATCCGCGCCATCGTCGATAAGAAAGAGGCCGAGCGCGCCCTCGACTTCATCGCCGAGGAGTACGCCCCCATCCCCTCGGATTGGAAGCTCCGCTACCAGATGAACCTGGACCTCCTTAAGAAGGGCTCGGTGATGGACATCGCGAGCGTCGTCCGCTCGCTTTACCATCGCTCCAAGATCAAGGAGCTGCCCATCCTGGAGCGCAAGCTCTACGACTCGGCCCGTAACCTCCTGCAGGACGAGATCGCCTCGTCGTTGGGTAAGACCAAGGACGAGGTCGACGAGCTTATCCGCGCCAAACTTGAAAGCTAGGCCGGCCGCGGCCGGCCCGACCCTCCTCCCTTAGCTCAGCCCAGGATCCTCGAAGCGCGTACAGGCCTTGCGCAGGCGGTCGAAGTCCGCCGCCCAGGGCGAGTCGGCGCGGTAGAAGACCGCCGGATAACCCAAGGGCGCTTCTATGCTGATATCGCCGCCGCGGAATTCCCTCGAGCTCCACAGGTGTACCCAGCGGTCGGCGGGGAGGCGGAGGTCCCGCAGGTCGCTGCCGACCTTGTACGAGGGCGAGCAGAAGAGGTCGCGGCCGTAGAGGTAGCTCGGCTCGGCCGGTAGGGCTAGGCCTTCGGACAGATAATGCAGGGCGGGGTGCCTCATGGGCGGCA
Organism: uncultured Spirochaetaceae bacterium; assembly: GCA_938004315.1. Classification (GTDB taxonomy): domain Bacteria; phylum Spirochaetota; class Spirochaetia; order Treponematales; family UBA12059; genus DAIPLR01. Next base: position 1,899 of record CALKWG010000206.1, on the reverse strand, counting down.
GCCCCGTCGTGCGGTACTCGTCCATGACGGCCGTATGATAGGGGCCGAGTTCGGTCCAGATACGCGACATACGGGCCAGGTGGGCCATGAGGCCTCGGTCGTCCCAATACGGCTCCTCGGCAACGAGGCGCAGGGCCGGGCCGAAGCTCGCTAGCTCGACGCGTCGCATGAAGAGCTCCCGCATGCCCCGCCGCGACAGGCCGCGGCTTCGAAGCTCGGGATGCCAAGCGCCTTGGCCGGTCAGGCCCATCATCAAGCCGGCCTGTAGGTAGGCGTCGGCCTGACCGTCCCTTAGGTCGCGAGGCCAGCGGCTGAAGCAGCCCTGCGCGGCCGCCGCCGCGGATCCCCAGCCCGGCGCTTGGAAGAAGAGGCCTTCGGACCCCCCCGCCAAGCCCAGGGCCTCGGCGCAGACCGCGCCCCAGCGCTCGGCGTAGCCCTCCGGCCCCCGTTCGGGCGCCTCTCGGCAGGCTACGGCCCGCTCGCTCACGAGCCCGGAGGCGCCCCGCGCCGCGACGAGCTCGCGTAGGCGGGCGGCGAACCAGGCGCGGTCGTGGGGCTCCGCCAGGCGCGGGGCGTAGAGGCCGTCGGCCCGACGGGCGAAGCGATGAGGCGCCTGCTCGCGGAGCGGGCACCCCTGCCCGACCCAGGGGGAGATGGGGAGCACGACCCGTATGCCGGCCTCCGCATAGCGGGCGCATTCGGCTTCGAAGCCCGGATAGCGGCGCTCGTCGAGCTCCCAGCCCTCGGCGTTCCAATCGGCTATGTAGACCGAGCCGAGCTGCACGCCGGCCTCGGCCGCCGCGCAGACGCGCCTAGCCAGCTCCTCGGTGCCGCCGGAGTACCCTAGGCAGATGCCGCGGTAATGCCAGCCGGGCGGCGCGTAGGAGCCCGCTCCGTGCGCGGCGCGGCGCTCGGCTTCGGCGGATAAAAGCCCCGCGGTCTCGGTCGCCGCGGTAATCGTAATCTCTTTGGGCCCGCCCCAACATAGCAGCCTGATGCGCCGCCTGCTCGAGAAGTCGACGTAAGCCGGCTCGACGCCGCGTATCCTGAGCTGGCGCACGCCGCCGATTAAGACCGAGGGATCCCCGTCGCCCTCGGCGTCGTAGCGCAGGCGGCGCGGCGTCGAGAACCCGGGATAGAGCCAGAATCGCCTGCCGACGAGCGAGGCGCCGGCCATGCGCTCGCCGCCGCCGTAGACCTCGGCCTCGGGGTAGGGCGATAGCATGAGCTCAAAGGCATTGGTCTCGGCGTCATGGGGGTTGAACGAAAGGCTTATCATGGGGCCGGTCGAACGGAAGGAGAGGCGGCCGAGGCCGGTGAACTCGATCTCGATATAATCCGGATGCTTCTCTATCGTACGCCACGCGGCGGCCTGGCGCTTGGCCAGGCGTTTGCGCCCGGGCAGGAGCTGCCCTGACGACGCGATACGGGCATCTGCCAGATGATACGCGCGGATGCATGGGCGCTTCCGCCCGTGCTCCAGGATCGGGCGTCCGTGGAAGTCGACGCGGAAACCGTCGTGCGAGGGTAGGAAGTCAATCATGCCGGATGCGCCCCCCTGGTCGCGGCCACTATACGACGGTACTCGGTGGTTGTAAAGCGAGGGGTCATAGTCTAGAATCGGCCCAGAATCATGGTACGATCGGCCCTATCGGCGGCGGCCTTCCTGGGCTCGCCCTACGAACGAGTCCTAGAAGCCGCCTCGCAAGCCGGCGTGCAAGCGCTGGAGTGGTCCAGGGACCTCGGCCCCGAGCCGGGCGACCGCGCCGCCGCCGAGCGTTTGGCCATGGCCACGCTCAGGGCCGGCCTGGCGACTGCCTCGTACGCCAGCCTGTACCGGGCGGGCCTGCAGAGCCAGGCCGCCTTCGACGCCCTCGTCGACACGGCGCGCGCCTTGTA
>CALKWG010000205.1 GCA_938004315.1 uncultured Spirochaetaceae bacterium | reverse complement strand
TCCGACATCGTATCGGCGTACATCGGATAGAGGGCCTCGACTAGCTCCTCGAGGGTGGGGAACTTCGCGCCATCGAGCTTATAAGCCATTCCGTACTCCCTGCGCCATTTCTCTAATCGTTATCATCCTAGCCCATGGTATCGCATTTATCAACGCCGAATTCGGCGTCGCGGCCGGCGCCGCCGCGCTTGCCCGCCCCGGCGGACCATGCTATGCTGGTATATCCCTTTTTGTATCGATAGGACGAAGCGCATGACCGTACGCGAGATCGTAAGCACCCTCGACGGCGTGCTCCTGACCGGCGAGGAGCTCCTGGACCTGGATATCAAGGCCGCCTGCGGCGCCGATCTGATGTCCGACGTCATGGCCTTCGTTAAAGAAGGCGTGGTGCTCTTAACCGGGCTCGTGAATCCCCAGGCCATACGCACCGCCGAGCTCATGGATATCAAGGTCGTGGTCTTCGTGCGCGGCAAGAAGCCGCCGAAGGACATGCTGGATGAGGCGGCCGCCAACGGTATGGCCGTCGTCGCTACTAAGTATTCCATGTTCCTAGCCTGCGGCCGCCTCTACGAGGCCGGCCTGCGCTCCGGCGGCACCCGGGACATCCAGTAGGCCCATGAAGCTCCGCTACGAGGTGCCCGGCGACGATCTGTCGCTGGCCGGCCGAGCCAGCACCGAGGTCAAGCGCGCCTTGGGCCGCTTAGGCATAGACCCCGCCGACGTCAAGCGCGTCGCGGTGGCCATGTACGAGGCCGAGATCAACATGGCCATTCACGCCGGCGGCGGCGTCGCCGAGGCCGAGATCAGCCCCGGCCGCGTCGTCGTGGTGATGGAAGACCGCGGGCCGGGCATCGCCGACCTGGAGCTGGCCATGCAGGAGGGCTACTCGACCGCGCCCGAGAGCGTCCGCGAGCTGGGCTTCGGCGCCGGCATGGGCCTGCCGAACATTAAGCGCAACGCCGACGAGCTACGCATCGATACCGAGCCCGGCCGCGGCACGACGGTGACCATATCCATAGGGTTGAAGCCGGCGATTAGCGATGATGCGTCGGGAGGCTCGGCCTAGCGTGGGCGACTTCAGCTTCCATTCGGT
>CALKWG010000204.1 GCA_938004315.1 uncultured Spirochaetaceae bacterium | reverse complement strand
CGCGGGCTCATCGCGTCCTAGGGAGCTTCCCCGACGGGCTTCTGCGCTGGGCTCCGGGGCCCTTCACGGATGATGAGGATATCGATTACGCCGTAGACGCGCTGCGGTCTATCGTCGCCGACGGGCGGGCGGGGCGCGCCGTATGAAGGCTACAGCCGAAAGCGGGTATGTGCTCTTTTTTACGAGCGCGGCCGCCTTCAGAACCGAGGCCTTGGCCAAGAAGGCGGCCCTCGCCGGCGCGCGCCTGGTGCCTACGCCGCGGGAGCTCTCAAGCGACTGCGGCGTGGCGCTGCGCTTCTCTCGGGGCGATGAGGAGTGCATGCGCGAGCTCCTTACGGCGAATGCCGTCCCCTACGACCGGCTTTGTTGACGATACGCGCCTAGGGCCCTATGCTGGTAGCGGCCAGGGGCCCGACCGTTCTAGCTCCCGCGGAGGATTAGCATGCCCGTATTCGTGAACCGATCGCTCAACTTAAAGAAGATAGCCCTCATCGGCTTCGACATGGACTACACCCTGGTGCGCTACGACGCCGACGCCTTCGAGGCCCTGGCCCACGCCATGGCCGGCCGGGCCTTGGTACGCGACTACGGCTACCCCGAGGAGGTCGCGAGCCTGCCCTTCGACCCCCGACGCGCCATGGTGGGCCTCGTTATCGATAAGCGCAACGGCAATCTCTTAAAGCTTAGCCGCTACGGCAAGGTGAAGACGGCCTACCACGGCCTTGAGCCGGTGGATTTCCGCGTGACGCACGAGACCTACCAGAACGTGGCCGTGGAGCTTAACGACCCCAGCTTCGCGCCCCTGGATACCCTCTTCGCCATCTCCACCGGCGTGCTCTTCTCCCAGCTCGTCGCCTTGAAGGACGGCGGGGCCAAGCTCCCCGACTACGCGGCCCTGGCTCATGACGCCATCGAGGCGGTGGACCTCGTGCACCGCAACGGCGAGCTTAAAAGCGTGATCAAGGCCGACATGGCCCGCTACGTGATCCGCGATCCTTTGGTGCCGGCCCTCCTTGAGCGCTACAAGGACTACGGCAAGAAGCTCATGATCATCACCAACTCGGATTACGAATATACCAAGGCTCTCCTCGATTACGCCTTGGATCCGTATTGGAAGTCGCATAAGAGCTGGCGCGAGGTCTTCGACCTGGTGATCACCTTCGCCGACAAGCCGCGCTTCTTCGAGCGGCCCAGCCGTTTCCTGCGCATCGACGCTGAGACCGGGCTTATGAGTAACCACGAAGGCTCGGTGGCCGCGGGCATCTACCAGGGCGGCTGGTTCAAGCCCCTGCAGCGGGACTTAGGCCTGGACGGGCGCGAGATACTCTACATAGGCGACCATATCTACGGCGACGTGGTTTCGATCAAGAAGCGCTGCGACTGGCGGACGGCCCTGGTCCTCTCCGACTTGGAGCATGAGCTTGAAAGCCTCCGCGCGTCTAAGGATATACAGACTAGGATAGACGAGCTCATGGAGAAGAAAGAGGCGGTGGAGGCGGAGATCAACCGCATGGACTTGGAGCGCTACGAAGGCAGGCGCACCGACCGCGCCGCCCTCGATAGGCTCTTCGAGGAATCCGACCGCATGAACCAGGAGATCTCCGAGCTCCTGACCCAGCTGCGCGCCCACTTCAACCCCCATTGGGGCGAGGTGCTGCGCTCGGGCCACGAGGAGAGCCGCTACGCCGGCCAGATCGACGATTACGCCTGTATCTACATGACCAAGGTGGCCGACCTCTACGAGTACTCGCCTAAGAATTTCTTCCGCCCGCGAAGGCGGCTGATGGCCCACGAGTTCGTGTAGTCGGACCCGATCTGCGAAGCGCCGCGGCCGGGAGGGCGAGCCGGGCGCGACGGCGGCCTCGCTAGCGCGTCCGGCCGTAGCGCTCGCGGTCGAGCGAGCGGCTGATGGCCCGGATGAAGGCGTAGTCGCCGAGCACGGCGAAGGCGAAGAAGGGCAGGGCCGCCTTAGCCAGCTCCACCGGCGGCCGCGAATCGCCGCCGGCCGTTAAGCCTCCGGTCGCGGCCAAAGCGGCGACGAGCAGGACCATGCGCCCTAGATAAATAACGCTCTCCTGAAAGAAATAGCCCTCGGCGCTGCTTAAGCCCAGGGCCGAGCGCTCGGACTCCACCTTCATGCGCACGATGTTCTCGCCGAAGATGGCCTTAAGCGGGGACATGAAGGCGTCGAGGACGGCCTTGGCTATCAGGGTCGGATAGGAATAGAAGAGCGCGTACAAGAGGCGGGAAGCCCAATCGCCTAGGCTGCCGACCAGGGTAAAGGCCATGCGGCTGGCGGTCCGGCCGCGTAGGGACTTGCCTAAGAGCCAATAGGCTACGGCCGCCGCCAGGGCGGCGCCGGAGGCGAAGGCTCCGAGCCTGAACTCCGTCTTCAGGATGCCAACGTTCAGGATGGCTGCGCAGAGCGCGGCGGCCAGGCCATGCAGGGCGGTGAAGCCTTGGTAGCTTATCCATATACGCGTGCTCTTGGCTCGAGCCGCCCTGAGTATCGCCCCGGCACGGAAGGTCTGCGGGTTTATGCCGAGCGTCGGCGAGGCGGCCAGGGCTAGGGCGCTCGCCAGGCCCGCCGCCAGGTAGAGATAGG
>CALKWG010000203.1 GCA_938004315.1 uncultured Spirochaetaceae bacterium | reverse complement strand
CTGGAAGGCGGGCGCCTTCCCGCTCGGGCCCTCACCGTCGCTAGCGAGTATGAAAATATAACAAAAACATGGATAAAGAAACGCGGCCGGGGCGACGATTTCGTGCGCTCCTACGGCGCGACTGAGGTCTTCCCTCCCGAGGACGCCGACTGCATCGTGGACAATACGGCCACCGGCTCGACGCTCAGGGCCAACGGCCTTGCGATCGTGGACGAGCTCATGCGTAGCACGACGAGGCTCTACGCCAACCCGCGCGCCTTGGACGACCCTAGCCGCCGCGAGCGGATCGAGCACATGGCCCTGCTCATCAAGAGCGTCATGAACGCCCGAGAGCGGGTAATGCTCGAGGTGAACGTCGACGCCTCGCGCCTGGAGGCGCTCATCAACATCCTGCCGGCCATGAAGGAGCCCACGGTCTCGCGGCTGCGCGGCGACTCCGGCTACGCGGTCAAGGTAGCCGCCCCCAGGACGAGCCTCCCGGCCCTCATCCGCGAGATCCGCGCGCGCGGCGGCACCGACATCGTGGTGACGGCGCCCTGCCAGATCGTGCCGTAGGGGGACCGCGATGCAAGCTATGATCGAAAAGCCGGCGCGGCCGACTATGGACGTCGCCGACGAACGGCGCGTCGGCGAACGCCGCGCCGGCGAGCGGCCCGCGGCGCGCTCGCCCTGGCTGGACGCGCGCTACGCCTATACGCCGCGCCCGGCCGACGGCCGTATCGACCTGGCCCTGGACGCCAACGAGGGGCGCATGCTCCCGGCGGCGCGGCGAGCTCTCGAGGACGTAGCCGCACGGCCCGCGGTATTGTCGCGTTACCCTTCCTTCACCGAGCTCGAGGGGGCGATAGCCGAGCGCTGGGGCGTGGCGCCCGATCGCGTGGTCGCGACGGCCGGCGGCGACGAGGCCATAGCGCGCGTATGCGCCGCTAGGCTGGCGCCCGGGGCAAAGCTGGCCGCGTACGAGCCGGCCTTCCCCATGTTCGCCGCCTACGGCGCCGCGCGCGGGGCCCAGGCAATAGGCCTGCCCTGGGCCGACGGGATGGATTTCCCCTTTCAGGCGAGCGCCGAGCTCGTCGCAGGCTGTCCGAGCCTGGGGCTCCTCTGCCTGGCGAGCCCGGCCAATCCTACGGGCGCGGCCGCCCCGACCGAGGCCGTCTTGGCCTTGGCCGAGCTCTGCGCCGAGCGGGGCACGGCCTTCCTCTACGACGGGGCCTACGCCGAATTCGCCGACGAGGACCCGAGCTCCGAGCTCGCGGCGAGCGGGCTTGCGTACGTCGTCCGGACCTTCTCCAAGGCCTACGGCCTGGCGGGCCTGCGCATAGGCTACGCGATAGCGCCGAACGCGGATGAAGCCATGCTCCTACGCGCCGCCGGCTCGCCCTATCCGAGCTCTCCCTTGGCGGCCGAGCTGGCCTTGGCGGGCTTGAGCGACGAAGCGGGCCTTTCGGCGGCCGTGCGGCGCGTACGGCAGGAGCGTGAGGAGCTAACGGATTTCCTCGCCGCCGCCGGCGCGCGGCCCGCGCCGAGCCGGGCTAATTTCGTATTCGCCCGGGTAGGCGATTCAGGCGGCCTTCGCGACGGCATGGCCGCCCTCGGCATAGGCATACGAGCCTTCTCGGCGCCCGGCTTGTCGGACGCGGCGCGCGTCAGCTGCCCCGGCGACGAGGCCGAGTTCTCCCGCCTCCTAAACGCCCTCGATTCCTTAAGGAGCTTCCTATGATAGAGCTGGAACGGAGCACGAAAGAGACGAGGCTGAGGATCGCCCTCGAGCTATCGCCGGGTCCGACGAAGGTGAACACCGGCATAGGCTTCCTCGACCACCTGCTCACGGCCTTGGCCTATCACGGGGGGCTCAGCCTCGATCTCTCCTGCGAGGGCGACCTCTACGTCGACGACCACCACAGCGCCGAGGACTCCGGCCTCTTGCTGGGCAAAGCCCTGCGCGCGGCCTTAGGCGACGGCGCCGGGCGCGCCCGCTTCGGCTACGCCTACGCTCCCCTGGACGAGGCCCTGGCTCGGGCCGTGGTCGACCTCTCCGGACGCCCCTACGCGTCCGTCGAGCTCGGCCTGGCTAGGCCCATGATCGGCGCCTTGGCGGCAGAGAACGTCGGCCACGTCGTGCGGAGCATGGCGAACGCCGCGGGCATTACGGTGCACCTGGACCTGATCCGCGGCGAGAACGACCACCATAAGGCGGAGGCGGCTTTCAAGGCGTTAGCCCTGGCCTTGAGGCAGGCTCTGGCGCCGAGCCAGGTATACGGCGGGGCGGCGGCGAGCACAAAGGGCGTCTTGGATGGGGATCGGTTATGAGTGATATTGTTATAGCTGACCTTGGACGCGCCAATGTGGCGAGCCTCATGGCCGCCTTCGGGCGCTTGGGCCTGCGCTCGCGGCTTTCGCGGGAGCCCCAAGATATTATGGCGGCCAAGGCGGCCGTCCTGCCCGGGGTGGGGGCCTTCGGCGAGGTAGCGGCTCGGCTTGAAGCGGCGGGGCTCGCCGCCGCCTTTAGGTTTCGCGTCGAGCGGGGCTTACCGACCCTAGGCATCTGCCTGGGCATGCAGCTCTTCTTCGAGCGTAGCGAGGAGAGCCCGGGCGCCCTCGGCATCGGCGCCCTGCCGGGCATGATCGAGCGGATTAGGACGGGGATGCCCTTGCCTCAGTTCGGCTGGAACCGGGTGCTCGGCGGCGGGCCCTTGGCGGCGGGCTCCGCGGACCCCGCGGGCGCGGCGGTAGGCGAAATTGCGTCAGACGCAGGCTCTGTAGGTGGCTGCTCGGCAAAGGGCGGTTTGCTCTGTGGCGGCTCGGCCGCGTGGGCCTACTACGCCAACAGCTATGCCCTGAGCGAACCGCCCGAGGCTTGGGCGGCGGCCTGGAGCCGCTACGGCGCGCCCTTCGTAGCGGCGCTCGAGCGCGGTCCTATGCTGCTGTGTCAGTTCCATCCGGAGCTATCGGGCGACTGGGGCCTTGCACTGCTTGGCCGTTGGGCCGAGCGGGCTAAGGCCGGCGCGATTAGCCCCGAGGAGGAGAAGGCGGGTGAGCTCAAGGCTAGCAGCGCCCCCGCGGCGCTGAGCGGAGCGGCGGCCGGCGGCGGAGTCGCGCCGGACCTAAGCGCCTCGCGTGATATCGCCCGACGGATAATCCCCTGCCTAGACGTCGACGGCGGACGGGTGGTGAAGGGCACGCGCTTCTTAGAGCTCCGCGACCTAGGCGACCCCGCCGAGCTGGCGCGGCGCTACGAGGATCAGGGGGCGGACGAACTCTGTATCCTGGACATTACCGCGGGTACCCAGGGCCGCGCCACGGCGCTCGAGACGATCAGGGCGGTGCGCGCCGCCTCCGGCCTACCCATCTGCGCCGGCGGCGGCGTGCGGAGCGTCGACGACGCCGAGGCCCTCCTCCTGGCCGGGGCGGACAAGATCGCGGTGAACACTCGGGCTTACCGCGAGCCCACCCTCGTAACGGGCATAGCGAAAGCCTTCGGCTCGCAGGCCTGCGTCGTGGCCATCGACGCGACCCGGGACGGCGCGTCGGGGAGCCGAGGCGGCCGGGCGCGGGTCGCCTTGGACGCGGGGCGGACGGTCGTCGACGAAGACGCCGCCTCGTGGGCGGCCCGGGCGGTCGGGCTCGGCGCGGGGGAGCTGCTCCTTACGAGCCGCGACCGGGACGGCACGGGCTCGGGCTACGACCTAGAGCTCCTAGCCGAGGTGAGCGCGGCGGCTGGCGGCGCCCCGGTCATCGCCTCGGGCGGCGCTTCGGATCCGGCGGCCGTGGCGGCCGGCTTCGGCGCGGGGGCCGGGGCCGCCCTGCTCGCCGGAGCCCTGCATCGGGGCGAGCTCAGTATCGGCGAGATTAAGACATATTTACGCCAAAACGGCGTGGAGGTACGTTTATGATCATCCCTTCGATCGACATCCAGGGCGGCCGCGCCGTGCAGCTCGTCGGCGGCAGCCGCTTCGAGATGGACTGCGGCGACCCAATCGAGCTGGCCGAGCGCTACGCCGTCTACGGCCAGATAGCCGTCGTCGACCTCGACGCAGCCATGGGTACGGGCAGCAATCTGGAGCTTATCTGCGAGCTTTCGCGTCGCTATCCCTGCCGCGTCGGCGGCGGGGTACGCGACGAAGCGACCATGGGCCGGCTCTTGGACGCCGGCGCCCAAGCCGTCATGGTGGGTACGCGGGCCGAGCCGGCTTTCTTGGCCGCCTTCCCGCGCGAGCGGCTCATCGCCGCCCTGGACGCGCGTTCGGGCAGGCTGGCGGTTCGAGGTTGGCAGGAGGACGCGGGCGCGGACGCCCTTTCAAGGCTTAAGGAGCTTGCGCCCTACGTCGGGGCCTTCCTCCTCACCTCCATAGAACGCGAAGGAGGCTTAGGCGGCCTCGACCTCGCCTACGCGAAGGCCGCGCTGGCCGCCGCGGCGGAGGCCGGTTTCCGGGGGCGGCTCTGCTTCGCCGGCGGCGTCCGCGAAGCGGCCGAGGTAGCGGAGCTCGACGCGCTCGGCGCCGACGCGCAGGTCGGCATGGCCATGTATAAAGGTATCCTCGATCCGGCCGCGGCCTTCGCCGCCTGCCTGCGCTCCGACCGGCCCGACGGCCTCTGGCCTACGGTGGTCTGCGACGAGCGGGGCGTCGCGCTCGGCCTCGTCTATTCAAGTAAGGAAAGCTTAACTATCGCCTTGAAGGAGCGCGCGGGCGCCTACTGGTCGAGGCGGCGCGGGCTTTGGCGCAAGGGCGAGGGGAGCGGCGCGACGCAGCGGCTTATCCGGGGAGACGCCGACTGCGACCGGGACGCGCTGCGCTTCGTCGTACGCCAAGAGGGAAGCGGTTTCTGCCACGCCGGGACGCGCTCCTGCTGGGATCCGGGTCTCGGCCGGGACGATCGGGCCGACTCAGGCTTCGG
>CALKWG010000202.1 GCA_938004315.1 uncultured Spirochaetaceae bacterium | reverse complement strand
GCGGCGCCAACGACGCCGCCGCCGATGATCGCCACGTCGAAGAACGCCCCTTCCAGGGCCCTGGCTCGGCCGTCAGGCGCGGCGAAACTCGCCTCAAGGCTCTCCTCAGAAATGCCGGGCACGACGATATCGTTGACCACCCCTTTAAACCCGTAGCGAGCCGCCGCCCAGCCGGCCTCGACCTTCCGCGCCCAGGAGCTAAGCTCGCCTTCAAGGACGATAGAACGGCCCTCGGCCCACGCCTCGACGCTCGGCCCGTAGGTCTTTCGGAGGCGTTTCTGTGCATCCTCGATACGTGGTATTACCAGCATACCAGGATAATCCAACCACTTTAGGTTTTCGTCAAGTGAAATTCGACGTACTCCCGACGGCGCGCGCTTAGCTTAAGAGTATCCGCCTGAGATTCTCCTCGCCGTAGGCCAGGATGGCCAACATGCTCGCCTTGGCTCCAAGCTCGTCGCCCCGCTCGATAGCGGCCGCCAACTCGCGATGGAGCTCGAAGACGCGCGGCGCTACCGAGGGATCCGAGTAGAATAGCTCGAGGATATTCTTGTAGATGCGCTTAAAGCTGTTGAGGAGCAGCGGATAGACTTCGTTGGCGCTCGCCATGGCGACCCACAGATGGAATTCGTAATCCAGTTGCACGAGCTCGGTCGGCGCGAATGCGCCCGACGACTCGAGGGCCGCCTCCTTGGCCAACAAGGCCCGAAGCTCGTCGAGCTGCCCCTCGTCCCTCTTCGACGCTGCGAGCCGGGCGGTCTCCGCCTCGAAGAGCACGCGCATCGCGAGCATGCCGTCGAAGAGCGGGGGGGAGAGCTTACCGCCAGAGTAGTTCAATATAGACAGGAGCATCTCTATCGAGCCTTCCCGCCGGTAATCATTGACCCGTACGCCCTTCCTGCTCTCGATGGTCACGAGGCCGCGCGCCTCGAGCGCCCGCAGACCCTCATGGACGACCGGCCGCGATACGCCGAAGAGGCGGCCGAGCTCCCGCTCCGGCGGCACCCGCTGCCCGGCCGCGAAATGGCCCGAGAGGATGAGGGCCTCGAATTTTTCTATAAACTCATCCTTGAGGAGGCGCCCCTCGAGCGGCGCATAGGGAAGCGAGGCCTTGGTCATGATAAGGAGCTCCGGCTAGGCATGGGGCTACTCTACGGCGCCGCCGGGCGCGCGGTCAAGGAAGGCGCGCCAGGATGGCGGCGCCAGGATGGCGGCGCCAGGATGGCGGCGCCCGCGCGCATCCGGCATAGCCGCCCCGCCCCGACGATCTCGCCCGCCGCTCCTTAAAAAAATGCCGCCAAGGCGCAAGCGGCGCGCATAAAACGGCGTACTCCCGATGCGATCCCCGGCCGAGATCCGACGAGGCGCGACGGAGGGCGACGGCCCCCGCGGCACGGCTCATGCTCTTAAGGAGGGCTTATGTTATCTAATCTTAACTCTATAATCATAGAAGGGAATCTGGTGAAGGATCCCCTCCTTCGGACCACGCCCAACGGCCATCAGGTCTGCACCTTCGGGCTGGCCTCGAACCGCTTCTACCGCCAGAACGACCAGACCGAGAAGGAAGTCTCGTTCTTCGACGTCGAGACCTGGTCAAAACTGGCCCAAACCTGCGGCGACGTGCTCAAGAAGGGCCGCGGCGTCCGGGTCGTGGGACGACTAAAGCAGGAAAGATGGGTCGATCAGGCCGGCAAGAACATGCATCGCGTCAAGATCGTCGCCGAGCACGTCGAATTCAAGCCGCAGTTCAAGAAAACGGGCGCGGACGAGGAGACGGCGGTCGAGGAGCCCGAGCTTCATGAGGAGGAGGCGCCCGAGGGCGAGGCGGTGTTCTAGGGTTCGGCGCCGGCCGGCCGCGCGACGCGATCGCCGGCGGCTAGCTCCTCGGGAGGCCGCGCTCCTACCCGGCCCGGCCGGCTCATCCCGTGCGGCCGAACGGGCTACCCGAGCCGGGGCGAGCGCTCCACGGCCATCGCCCCGGTGCGGCAGGCGGCTACGCAGGCCCCGCAGGCCAGGCATAGCCGCGGATCGACGACGGCGGAGTCCGGCTCCATACGCAGGGCGCCGCGGGGGCAGAGGGCCAGGCAGCGGCGGCAGAGGACGCAGCGACGGGCTAGGATGACCAGGCGGCGGGGAGGCTCCCCGTCGCCCTCATTCATAGATCTCCGAACCGGGACGATGCCAGTCGCTACTCTTGAAGCCGCCCCGGCCCGGGCCGAAGATGGGCGTGGCGTCCTCGTCCTTGGAGCCGCCGAGCTCGGCTAGGAGCTGATCGATGGCCCACCGAAGGGCGGCCAGGATCTCTTCCTGGCTTTGCCGCATACGGCCTGAGGGGCCGGAGACGCTTACCGCGCCGGTAAAACCGTAGCGCGGCAGGTCCAACGGCATTCCGTAGCACACCAAGCCCGGCTCCAGCTCCTCGTCATCTATGGCCCAGCCCTGCTTGATCGTCCGGTCGATTTCGTCGCTCAGGCGGACGGCGTCGGTGATGGTGTTCGGCGCGACGGGCGCCAACCGCGCCTCGGCCACGTATTGGGTGCGCATCGGCGCGGGCAGGCGCGAGAGTATGCATTTACCCGCGGCGGTACAATACAGGGGGAGGCGGTCGCCGGGGCTGGAGCGTAGGCGTAAGGCCCTGCCGCCGTCGGCCTTCGCCACGTACATGAGCTCGCTCCCGGCGAGGGCCGACAGGTTGGCGGTCTCGCCGGTCCCGCGCGCCAGCTCGTCCAGGATGGGCTTGGCGTGGTTGGCCACGTTCTCGGTCACTGGAACGCGGCTCGCGAGCTCGACGAGGGCCAAACCCAAGGTCCAGTCGCCCTCCTGGCGCTCAACCACGCCGCGCTTCTCCATAGCGGTCAGGTAGCGTAAGGCCGTCGCCTTATCCCAACCGGTATCCCGCGCCAGCTTGGCTAAGGATGAACTGCCAGAACGGGACAGATGAAAGAGTAGATCGAATGCCTTTAATGCCGACTCGCTCATGGCCGCCCGTTTCTATTAACAAAATATGGTTGCGCTTTTTTGAAACGCGTCGCTCAGAATAGCCAAGAGCTAAGGCTTTGTCAATTAAAAAATTACGCCGATTAGCTACCCGTTTCGAACTTGGATAGAAGCGCTCCATAACCCGCTTTCTCCAGCTCGTCGCGATGCACGAAACGCAGGCTCGCGGAGTTGATGCAGTAGCGCAAGCCGGAAGGCGGGGGGCCGTCGTCGAACACATGCCCTAGATGCCCGCCCGAGGCCTTCGCCCGCACCTCGATCCTCATCATACCGAAGCTACGATCTTCGATCAGGACCAGGGCTCCCTCGTCGATAGGTTCGAAGAAGCTCGGCCAACCGGTACCCGAGTCGAATTTCGCCAGGCTGGCGAAGAGCGGCGTCCCGTCGATGGCGTCGACGTACACGCCGGGCTCATGGTTGTTCCAGTACTTATTCCTAAACGGCGGCTCGGTGGCGGCGTTGACCAGGACCTCCCATTGCTCGGGGCTCAAGCGGGCCTTCAGCTCGGGGGTCGGCTCGACGAAGCAAAACGAGGCCGATTCTTCGCTATGCACGAGGTACTCCTTTCCGCGTATGGTGACGGTCCGCGCCGCCCCCTGCTCCACGGCGCCCCGATCGATCGAAGGCTCGGCTCCGGTCGCGGACCGGCTCTCGCCGCGCGGAGACCTTGCCGAACACGAGGCCGCGAGCAAGGCGGCTAATATCGCAACGGTCTTCATAGTTTATAAATATACTAAACTTATCGCCTGCTGAATATCGCGTCCCGAGATAAAAATAGTTTGACAAGCCGAAGAATCGTCTCTACCATGAGGTTCTCGCTAATACGAAGGAGGAACTCATGAAGCGATTTATTATGATCGTCGCGGCCTTGCTGGCCATGGCCCTGCTCTTCGGCTGCGCCGCCAAATCGGACGGCCCCGCCGCCGGCGCGAACGTCATCAAGTTCGGCGTCTTCGAGCCCCTGACCGGCGCTAACGCGGCCGGCGGAGCCGAGGAGCTGGACGGCATACGCCTGGCCCAGAGCCTGTATCCCACCGTCACCGTAGGCGGCAAGGAATACAAGATCGAGCTGGTCATCGCCGACAACAAGTCCGACAAGGTCGAGGCCGCCAACGCCGGCCAGCGCCTCGTGGACAGCGACAAGGTCACCCTGGTGCTCGGCTCTTGGGGCTCCAGCCTCTCCATGGCCGCCGGTCCCATCTTCGAGGCCGCCAAGGTACCGGCCATCGGCCTCTCGTGCACCAATCCCCTCGTCACCCTCGGCAATCCCTACTACTTCCGCGTCTGCTTCCTGGACCCCTTCCAGGGCACCGTGATGGCCAACTACGCCTTCAAGAACGTCAACGCCAAGAACGCGGTCATCATCCGCGAGGTGACCAACGACTACTCGGTAGGTCTGGCTAAGTTCTTCGCCGATAGCTTCAAGGCCCTGACCGGCAACCAGTCGGCCATCCTGGCCGAGCTCAACTACCAGACCGGCGACCAGGACTTCTCCGCCCAGCTTACCCGCGTGAAGAGCCTCAACCCCGACGTCATCTTCGCGCCGGGCAACTACACCGAGAGCGCCCTCATCATCAAGCAGGCGCGCGA